>JAYSZD010001093.1:0-6202 GCA_043738185.1 Hymenobacter sp.
GCTGCTGCACGAACAAGGCTACGAAGTAGTCGGGATGACCATGAAAACCTGGGATTACGCCAGTGCGGGCGGGTCCAAAAAAGAAACCGGCTGCTGCTCCCTCGACAGCATCAACGATGCCCGCGACATTGCCGTGCAGCTCGGCTTCCCGCACTACATCATCGACATTCGGGACGAGTTCGGCGATTTTGTCATCGACAATTTCACCGACGAATACCTCGCCGGCCGCACACCCAACCCCTGCGTGCTCTGCAACACCCACATCAAGTGGGACGCTCTGCTGCGCCGCGCCGACCAGCTGGGCTGCCAGTTCATTGCCACCGGCCACTACGCCAACATCCGCAAAGAAGCCGAAACCGGGCGCTTTGTGGTGAGCAAAGGCCTTGATGAGAACAAGGACCAAAGCTATGCCCTGTGGGGCGTGAGCCAGGAGAGCCTGAGCCGCACGCTGTTCCCGCTGGGCGGCATGCGCAAAACCGAGATTTACGACGAAGCCCGGCGGCGCGGCTTCAACGAGCTGGTGAACAAGCCCGAGAGCTACGAAATCTGTTTTATCCCCGACAATGACTATCGCAGCTTTCTGCGGCGGCGCGTGCCGGGCCTCGAAGCCCGGGTGGCCGGCGGCAACTTCGTGACCAAAAACGGCCGCGTTATTGGCAAGCACGAGGGCTACCCGTTCTACACCATCGGGCAGCGCAAAGGGCTGGGCGTGGCGCTCGGCTACCCGGCCTTCGTGCTCGAAATCCGGCCTGATACCAACGAAGTGGTACTGGGCAACTACGACGAGCTGGCCAGCACGGCCACCGTGGTGGGCAAGCTCAATATGGGCAAACAGGCCAGCCTCGCGGGCCAGGGCCTGGTGCCGGCCGTGGTGAAAGTGCGCTACAACCACGACGGCGCCCCGGCGTTTCTGGAGGAAGTGGACGGCAAAATCCGCGTCTATTTCGAGGAAGCCGTGCATGCCATCACGCCCGGCCAGGCGGCCGTGTTCTACGATGGCCAGGACGTGCTGGGTGGCGGCTGGATTGAGCGTCACGTAATCGGCGAATTTCCCTTACCTTTTGCCGTTGCGGAATCCATCCGCTAAGGTTTTCAGCCCCTTATCTGCCCATTATGTACGCTTTTATATCGACCCTTAAGGCCAAAATGGCCACCGGTCGCACCGGACTTGCGCTAGTGGCGGCCGCGGCGGCGCTGGGCCTGGCCGGCTGCGAAAACGAAACCATGCCGGCCCCGGAAACGGGAACGGAATACTACCCCGTTGCGGTGGGGAATTTCTGGACCTACGCCGTGGTCGACTCCACCTGGAGCCAGGCCACGGGCCAGGGGGCGGGCCTGGTAACGAGCGTGCCGCGCGCCACGGTGTATGAATTCAAGGAAACCATCACCGAAACGTTCACGGACGCGGCTGGCAAAACCGCTTACCGCCTGGTGCGCGCGGTGCGGGTGCCGCCCGCTACCACGTTTCGGAACGACAGCGTGTTTGTGCTGAGCGCCACTGACCAGTTCGTGGCCCTCAACCGCAACAATACCCGCACGCTGGAACTGATTTTTCCGGTGCGCGAAGGCCGTTCGTGGAACCTGAACGCGTTTAACAACAACTTCAACGACACCATCATCGCTGAAACCCGCCAGTACAGCCGCATTGGCGAGTCGTACACCACGGCGGCGGTAGCCTCCGCACCCGCCAAAACCTACACCGAAACCCTCACCACCGAGAACACTGGGGCGGCGGCGGAAAACAGTCTGGTGAAGCGGACTAGCTACCAACAGGTATTTGCCAAAGGCGTGGGGCCGGTTTTCCGCCGCCGCGTCAATATCCTGCCCTACACCTACGTGGATGCCAACGGCAACCAGGTGTATCCGCCCGACGCCTTCACCCTGGCCTTCACGCGCCAGGAAACGCTTATTGATTACGGGCCGCGCTAGCTTGCCCGCTACCGTTTCTTTTTCTTTATTTCCGACCCCTGATGGTAGCTTCTTTGGTAAAAAGCCTGGTTGCAGTGCTGGCCGCTGGTGTGCTCAACGTGTTGACTATAGCGCCCGCGGCGGGGCAAGGCACGGTGCGACGCCACCTGGTGTACTTCCGCGATAAAGCGGGCACGCCGTTTTCGGTAACGCAGCCGCAGGCCTTTCTTTCGGCCCGCTCGGTGGCCCGGCGCACCCGCCAGGGTATTGCCGTGCTGCCCCGCGACTTGCCCGTGAATCCCGCCTACGTGGCGCAGGTGCGCGGCGTGAGCGGCAAGATTGAAGTGGTGTACACTTCGCGCTGGTTCAATGCCGCGGTGGTTTCCTGCGACTCGGCCACGCTGGCCCGCGTCACGGCGCTGCCCTCGGTGCGCAGCGCCGCCACCCTCAACCGCAGCATGCGCGCCAAGTCGCCTACTCCGGCCCCACCGCAGGTAGCCTCGCTGCCCGCCGCTCGCGGCACTGCGGCCACTCGCTCCAAATACGGCAAAGCATACCGCCAAAACGAACAGATTGGTGGCCTGGCCATGCACGACGCCGGTTTTCGGGGTGAAGGCATGCAGATTGCCGTGTTCGATGCGGGTTTTCCGGGCGTGGACCAGATTCCGGCCCTGCAGCCGCTCTACCGGGAGCAGCGGCTGGCCAGCACCCGCAATTTCGTGAGCGGGGGCCGCGACGTGTACCAGAGCAGCAGCCACGGTACCAACTGCCTCTCGACGATGGCCGCCAACCAGGAAGGCTTTTACATTGGCAGCGCGCCCAAAGCCACTTTTCACCTCTGCCTCACCGAAGATGTTGATTCCGAGCATCCCATCGAAGAAGCCAACTGGCTGGCGGCGGCTGAGTACGCCGATTCCGTGGGTGTGGATATCATCAGCTCGTCGCTGGGCTATTACTCTTTCGATGCGCCTTCCGTGTCCTACACCTACGCCGACATGAACGGGCGGACGGCCATTAGCTCGCGGGCGGCTACCATCGCGGCCCGCGTGGGCATTCTGGTAGTGAACTCAGCTGGCAACGAAGGCGCCAACTCGTGGCGCTACATCATCGCCCCGGCCGATGCTGATTCCATCATGTCGGTGGGCGCGGTGGACTCGTTCGGCGTTCGGGCCAGCTTCAGCTCGTACGGGCCTACTTCCGACGGCCGCGTGAAGCCTACACTGGCGGCTATGGGCCGCGCCACGGCCGTGCTGTCGGCGAATGGCACGGCGTTCCGGGGCAACGGCACGTCCTACGCTTGTCCCGTGCTGGCCGGAATGGCGGCTGGGTTCTGGCAGGCCAACCCCACGCTCACCGCCCAGCAGGTAATCGCGGCGCTGCGCAATACGGCCTCGCAAAGCGCCGCACCCGATGCCAGCCTGGGTTACGGCATCCCCAATTTTGCGGCGGCCTACAACGCCCTCAACCCCGGCACCCCGCTGGATACGATGGGAGCCCGTGCCACCAACGGCGAGGAGCTGGGCTTGTTTCCGAACCCCGTGGGCGATGGCCTCCTCACACTGGCCCTGCCCACGGACCTGCGGGGCCGGCCGCTGAGCGTAAGGGTGCTGGACGCGCGCGGCGCCGTAGTGGCCCGGCAGCAGCTGGCGGCCAGTCCTGCCAGCACGGTTCCGCTGAAGCTGGGCCGTTTGGCCAAAGGCATATACACCTGTGAAGTGAGCGCGGGTGCGGCCCGTCGCACCGTGAAATTCGTGCAGCAGTAACCGCTGTTTCGGCAATAAAAAAAGGCGCTGTCAGGCGCCTTTTTTTATTGCCGAAACATTTCATATACGCTTGTAATTCAGGTATGTATTTTGTAATTTTAAACTATTAATTCACCTAATTTTTCCGGCAGTTTATGTTGCAGATGATGGTTTCCAAGCGCATTGGGCGCAAGCAGTTTCACTTCACCGTACAGGGCAATAATTTCCACGAAACCGTGGCCGAATACGACCGGCTTAGCTTCCAGGACGTGGCGGCGTGCGGCCTCTGCGGCTCCGATAACCTGGACCTGAGCAGTCGGGTGGCCCAGGATAAATTCAAGTACACGTCCATCCGCTGCCTGGATTGTCGGGGTGACCTCACGTTTGGCAAGACCCAAAAAGACGACCAGACCGTGTTCCTGCGCCGCCGCGAAGGCGGCGAGCTCGACTGGCGCGCCCTGGACAAATCGGACCGCTAATCAATCCACCGCCCGTGCGGTTATTGATTATACAAGTCTCAAGAACGGCCCCTGGCTTCCGGGCGCCGTTCTTTGCTTTTCAATCCGGGGCATTGGCCCGTTTTACTAAAATCAAGACAGCATGTTTACTGGAATTATTGAAGCGTTGGGCACAATTGTGGCCGTCGAAAACCAAGGCAGCAACCGGCATTTCACCGTGGCCTCGCCCTTCGCCGCCGAACTGAAAATTGACCAGAGTGTGGCCCACGACGGCGTGTGCCTGACTGTGGTGGCCGTGGATGCCGCGGCGGGCACCCATGTGGTAACGGCCATCGACGAAACCATGCGTGTAACTAACCTAAGCCAGTGGCAGCCAGGCCGGCACGTGAACCTGGAACGCTGTCTGGCCGCCAACGGCCGCTTCGACGGCCACATCGTGCAGGGCCACGTCGATGCCACGGCTACCTGCCTGAGCGTGAGCGACCAGCAAGGTTCGTGGCTGTTTCGGTTTGGCCACGCGCCCGGTCCCGGCCGGCTCACCGTGGAGAAAGGCTCTATTTGCGTGAATGGCACCAGCCTCACCTGCTTCGAAAGCACCGATGAGGGATTCACGGTGGCCATCATTCCGTACACCTACGAACATACCAGCTTCCAGCAGCTACGGGCGGGGGAAACCGTGAATCTGGAATTCGACATCGTGGGAAAGTACGTGGCCAAGCTGCTGGGGCGGTAATAAGTATTATTGATTCAGACGCTGTAAGTCAGTGTTCTCATGCACTTCGGCCGCGAATGGTTGCTCAACGGCCGCTAGTGGATGGCGGCGCGCGCCGGGCCGCCAGGTGCCGGTAGGTCGCGGCGGCGGCCCAGCCCAGGAGGCCACCCAGTGCGGCGCCGCCCAGCACATCGCCCGGATAGTGCGCGCCAAGATACACGCGGCTGTACGACATTAATATTGCCCACAGGAAAGCGGTGATTTTAAGGGCACGAAACCGCTCGGGGGCCAGCGCCACTGCCAGGAAAACGGCCAACGCAAAAGAGTTGGCCGCGTGCGATGACAAAAAACCGAACTGGCCGCCGCAGCCATTAGGCAGGTGCAGCAAACCGGAAACCTCCGCGTCGTGGCAGGGCCGGAGCCGGGCAAAAAAGGGCTTAAACAAGCGGCTGGTGATGATATCGGCCAGGCCCACGCCTGTGATTACCAGCGGCAGCAGCAGCAGCGCGCGGCGCCGAAACTCATAGATGAGAAAACCAATGAGCAGCACGTAAGCCGGAATCCAGCTCGTGCGCTCCGACACGAATACCATTACCTCATCCAAAAACGGGTTTTGGGCCCGGTTCACGGCCAGTAGGAGCCACGTATCAAGGGTTCTAATGGATTCAAGCATCGGCCAGCCAATCTACTCCTTTTCTGAGCCAGGCCAGCGTGGCGGCCTCCAGTGAGCCCGGCGCGGGCGGGGCAGGATTGTAGGCCCAGCCCGTGCGCGGGGGCAAACTCATGAGAATAGATTCGGTGCGGCCGCCGGTTTCCAAGCCGAAGCGGGTGCCCCGGTCAAACGCCAGATTGAACTCGGCGTAGCGGGCGCGGCGCAGGCTTTGCCATGCTTCCTCGGGCTCTCCAAAGGGCAGGGCGTGGTTTTCGGCCATGATTTCGGTGTAAAAAGGGCCGAACAGCTCAGCCACATCCTGCACGAATTGGAATAAGGCTTCCGCCGAACCGTCCTTGCCCACCGTCAGCCGGTCGAAGAAGATGCCGCCCACGCCGCGGGTTTCCTGGCGGTGCGGCAGAAAGAAATAGTCGTCGGCCCAGCGGGTAAATTTGGGGTAGTAGGCCGGGTCGTGCCGGTCGCACACGGCGCGCAGGCGGGCGTGGAAGCGTCGGGCCTGCGCCTCATTCACATAAATGGGGGTGAGGTCGATGCCGCCGCCGAACCAGGCTTCACCGTTGCCGGCCTCAAAATACCGCACGTTCATGTGGATGTTGGGCACGCGGGGGCTGCGCGGGTGCAGCACCACACTCACGCCGGTGGCGTAGAAGTGCGGGTCGGGCATGTGCAGCTGGCGGGCGGCGGCCTCGCTCATCGCGCCCCACACGGC
>JAYSZD010001094.1:0-6197 GCA_043738185.1 Hymenobacter sp.
GACTATCCGGTTTACCGTTTTTCAAGCGGGTTCAGCCAGCAAGAAAGGGCCTATGCGTTGCCTCTGGGAAGGCGAAAAAAGATTTGGGTAAGGACAAGCTCTTTGAGACGGAGCTTCTGGGGGCAGGAAGAGGGGCGACCAATTGGGGCCGCGGAAGGTCAGCTAAGCAGCCAGCCGAATGCAGCTCCGTATTCACTACTTTGCAAGCATCTGCTAATCAGCACAAAAACTTGTGACTTACAGCTTGTGGCCAACTACTCAGTCGCGCACCACGCGCTTAACGAGCGCACCGTCGCCGGTTTGCAGGCGCACCGTGTACACGCCGGTACGCAGGCTGCTCAGGTCCAGCATGGTCGTAATCCTTCCTTGCTGGGGCTGGGCCGTGAAGCGCTGCACCAGCTGGCCCAGGGCGTTGCGCACCTCGCCGGTGGCGGCTGCGGTACCGCGCACGTTGGCCACTTCCAGCGTCACCCAACCGGTGGCGGGGTTGGGAGAGAGCGTCGCCCGGGATTCGAGGGCCGCGTTGCGGGCACTGGCCAGCACAAAGGACTGAAAATTGGAGTAGTTGACCCGGAAGCTGTTAACCAAGCGGCCCTGCGTGTCGTCGAAGAATTGCCCAACCAACCGCACGAGGGTGTTGTTGGCATTGAAGGTCAGCAGCAGGCGGGACCCTTCTTCTATAACCCAGGCATTTTTGGTCCATACTTCGTAATCATAGCCCACGGAATTGCCCCGGGCATCGACAAAATCCGTGTATCGCTCGGCATTGACCCAAGCATTTCCGACGTAGTCCTGCCGGGTTTCTACTGTACCGCCGTTGCTGGTGTAGATGATGGTACTGCGCTCGGTGTCGACAAAAGCTGTACCGTTGAACTCCTGCTCCCGGAACGACGCGGGCAGCAGCCGGGCCCAGTCGTGCCACACAATGTCGATGATTTGCTCATCGTTCACCCAGGCATTATTGTCTCTCTCCTGGTACAGGACAGTGCGCCACTGCCCGTTCATTAGCGTGTAGACGGTGCGGTCACTGAGTCTAAATACGCCGTTGTCCCATTCCTTCTCGATTTCCTCAAGCAGTACCCCGGCTGAGTTGTAGGTGTAATCGGTCTGGGAGCCGTATTCCGTTCGCCAGGCGCTGCCGTTCCAAGTTTGCTGCAGGAACTCTGTTTCGTTGCCTCGCGCGTCATAGGTCGTCAAATACCGGTCGGTGTTGGCCCAGGCGTTGTTGGTCCAGGTCTGCTGGGTGCTCTGCGTCTCCCGTCCCTGCGCGTCATAGGCATACAATTGCCGCCCGGCGTTGCCCCAGGCATTGGTCGCAATGATGCCCCAGGCCTGCTGAATGACGCTCGCTGGCTGGCCCTGCGCGGTGTAGGTGTAGAGGCTCCGGGTTACGGGTACGGCCGTCAACGAGTCGCTGGAAGTTTCCTGGGCCGGACGGCCGTTGGCGTCGTACACCGTTTCCATTTTAATGGCCGAGTCCCAACGGTTGGTGGTGGTGTTCCAGGAATAGGTGACGGCCTGGCGGGGCCGTTCCATGGAGGCGGTAATGGCGCGTTGCGTTTTCAACGCCCGGCCGGTCGGCTGATGTTTCGACGCCGCGTGCGTGATGCGGGACATCAGTCCCTCGGCGCGGCGCGACTGGGCCTGCACGTCGGCGACACCCAGGGCGAGCATCAGTACAACACTCGTAAACAGAGATTTAGGAGAAGTAGGCATGGGCAAATCAGAAAAAAGTTGAACAAAACCTGACTGAAACCTGCTTGGCAGCAGCATGAAGCGAGTCAACAAATATATCCGAATTATACCATAAATACAACCCTATAGCCCTCGGCGGCCGTGGCCGCCGGCGACTGGGTGAGCTAAACCGTTCGCCAGAATCGGAAATTACACTTTTCAACTATCTGATTATTAATGCTATTTCATCCCCTGCTCTTCCTGACCGGAAGCATGGCGCCAGCCAAACAGCGCCCCGGTGCCGCATATTCAGCCGCACCAGCCCGCTCCCCGGCGCGCCGGCCCGGCTGGCGTATGACCTTAGCCGCCCCATGGCCACCTACGCCATGCCGCCCGAGTTGGCCGAGCTCTCGGGCATTGCCCTGAGCGGCCCCGAGCAGCTTACGGGCGCACAGGACGAAGCCGGCCGCCTCTACACTACAGCCTGCGCACCCAGCGCGTGGAGCGCACCGAAGACTTTAGCCCCGCCGGGGACTACGAAGACCTGGCCCGCGTGGGAGACGCTTGGTTTATTATCCGCCATCCGCGCCAACGACACGCTATTCCGCTACGCCGCCGGCCGCGAGGCACAACGCTACGAAACCGGCTTCACGGCAGGCAACAACGTGGAAGACCTCACCTACAACACCCTCACCAACACGCTGATGCTGAACGTGGTCCACCGAGCCCCGTTGACCGTGTTCCACGCCGTGTATTTTTAGGCAGGCGGCGTTGGGGGCTTCAAATGCTGCCCCTGTTACCCACAGCAGCTTCCCAGCCACCTCCTTACGGCCGGCCTACTTAACAAAGGCGGGCGTTTGCGGCCTTGCCTGATGGGCCAGTCAACAGCAGTACGAGTCAAAAAACCAATGCCGCAACGCCCGCCCAGTTCCCCCGGTGCGGGCGTTGCCTTGCTGGTCTGGGATGAGTCCATTTTCTTCGGGCCGCAGCTTGGCTCTCGCACTTAAGTCATTACGAATAAATCCGGACGTACGCAAACAGGTTCCGAAGGTAATTTGAGGGGCCATGCCCAAATTTTGCACCTACTGCATAATCTAATTTTTGCGCCCGCGCAATGGATTAGGCCCTTATCCCTAAAATATACTTTGAGGCCGTCTCACGCCTGCTTTTCCTACTAGCAAGTGCATGAATTAAATGCAAGTTTTATCGGAAAAACGCAATTTTTATCTAATTCAGTTAGTACTTGGGGTGTGAAATTTAGCAACGCACCGACGGATGCGCCTATGTTTGTTCTGCTCACCATCTGCAAATCGCATGATTTTATTCCGTCCCTTCAAAGTACCCGTCCTTTCCAGCGTTCTGCTTCTATTACTGACTTTGCTGAGCGCCCCGGCGCATGCCACTACTCCCGGCACCACCAAAGCAGCAGCAACCCCGACCACTTCCGCCACTACGGTGCTGCGGGGCCGGGCCTCCTGGTACGGCAGCTACTTTCAGGGCAAGCGCACCACGAGCGGCGAGCGGTTCAACCGATTCAAGTACACCTGCGCTCACAAAACCCTGCCCTTCGGCACCCGCCTGCGGGTCACGAACGTAAAGAACGGCAAGTCGGTAGTGGTCCGTGTTACGGACCGTGGCCCCTACCGCCACCAGCGCATCATCGACCTTTCGGAAATTGCGGCCCGGCCGCTGGGAATCACCGAGTGCGGCGCCGCCACGGTAATTGCCGAAGTAGTGGCCACCGAAACGCCTTTGGGCCCAGCCACCACGCCCGACAACCTGACTGCTCTGTTTGCCGCCGACCCCAACCCCAACGCGGCCTTTACCACCTACTCGGTGCCCGCCCGCACTCCGGAAACTGCCGAGCCTGCCGCCGCCGCCGAGCAGCCGGTGCTGATTGCTGCCGCTACCGCCACCCAGGCCGAAGTAATGACCGCCACTGAATCGGTGAACTGCCCGTCGGGCTTCCTCATTCAGGCCGGCTCTTATACCGATGCGGCCAACGCCCGCACGGTGCAGGCCCGCATCAAGTCCCTGCTGCCCCGAGTGCAGGTGTACGTGTCGCAGTACCTGCTCGACGGACGGCAGCGCAGCCGCGTGCTCGTGGGCAATTTTGGCGAGCGTCCCGAGGCCGAAGCCGTACGTCAGCAGCTCCTCATCTGGGGTATTGGCGGCTTAGTACGCGAAGTGGCTTTGCGCTGAAGCTCACCATAAGTGGCGAATAGTTAAGACCTGAATAACTGGCCGAAGGGGCCGGAAGCGGAAAAGTAATTAGCGGCATTGTCGTTACTTGCCGGCCGTTTCCGGCCCTTTTGCGCTGGCGCTGGTCACTTCAACACTTCCTACTCGTTAGCTCATGATAAAGGCCCTGTTGGCGCTGGCCGTCACCTTCACGCTGGTTTGGACGCTGAACACCAAACACGGCGATGTGCCCCCATTTGGCAAGCTGCTGAGTCCGTACCGGGGTTTCTGGCAGAACGGCGAGGCCCGCAACACCTTTACCGCGCAGCAAACCCTGGCGCTACCCGGCCTGCAACAGCCCGTGACGGTGCGCTACGACGACCGCCGCGTGCCGCACGTATTCGCCCAGAACGATGCCGACCTGTATTTCGCCCAGGGCTACCTCACGGCCCGCGACCGGCTCTGGCAGATGGAATTCCAGACGCACGTGGCCGCTGGCCGGCTGGCTGAGCTGGTGGGCCCGGCCCGGCTCGAAACCGACCGGTTTTTCCGGCGCATGGGCCTGCCCTTCGGCGCGGCCAACTCGCTGAAAGTGATGATGGCCAACCCCACCACGCGCACCGTGCTCACGGCGTATTCGGCGGGGGTTAATGCGTATATCGACCAGCTCACGCCCGCCACGCTGCCCTTCGAGTACAAGCTGCTCGACTATCAGCCCGAGCCGTGGCAACCGCTAAAATGCGCTTTGCTGCTCAAGTTTATGGCCTGGGACCTGAGCGGCCGCACCGACGACCTGCGCATGAGCAACATCCTCGGCAAGTACGGGCCGGCCGTGACCCAGGACCTGTTTCCGGACTACCCCAGCCGGGAAGACCCCATCGTGCCGGTGGGCACGCCGCTGGATTTCCAGCCCCTGCCCGCGCCGTCGGTGCCAGAGTCGTTTGCGGCCGCGTCTGCAACCCGGCAGCTCAGCACCGAACCCGACGCCGAGCTGGGCTCCAACAACTTCGCGGTGAGCGGCGCCAAATCGGCCTCAGGTTACCCGCTGCTGGCCAACGACCCGCACCTGCAGCTCAACCTGCCCAGCATCTGGTACCAGATTCAACTCAATGCGCCGGGCGTGAACGTGTACGGCGTCACCATTCCGGGCGCGCCCACGGTTATCATCGGGTTCAATGAAAACGCGGCCTGGGGCGTGACCAATGTAGCGGCCGACGTGCTCGACTTCTACCAGCTGAAATTCAAGGACCTGACCCAGCGCGAATACTGGCACGACGGCCGCTGGAAACCCGTGCGCCGGGTGGTAGAGCGCATCAAGGTGCGCGGGCAGCCCGACCGGCTCGATACCGTGCCCTACACCCACCACGGCCCGGTGGTGTACAACAAGGCGGAAAAGCCCTTCGTGGCCCAGACGCCCATCGCGCACGCCCTGCGCTGGACGGCCCACGACGGGGCCAACGAAGTGCTGGCCTTCTACCAGCTCAATCGGGCCCGCTCCTACCCCGACTACACGGCCGCGCTGGCTCACTACGGCTCGCCGGCGCAGAACTTTATTTTTGCTGACAATCAGAAAGATATTGCCATTTGGCCCAACGGCCGCTTCCCGCTGAAGTGGCCTAACCAGGGCAAGTTTATTCTCGATGGCACCGACCCGGCATATGATTGGCAGGGCTGGATTCCGGCCGCCCACAACCCGCACGTGAAAAACCCGGCGCGCGGCTTCGTGAGCTCGGCCAACCAGTTTTCGGCCGGGCCCGACTACCCCTACTACCTCAACTGGAACTACGCCAACTACGAGCGCGGCCACCGCATCAACCAGCGCCTGAGTGGCATGAGCCAGGTGACGCCCGACAGCCTGCGCCTGCTCCAGAACGACGTGCTCGACCTCAACGCGCAGCTGATGCTGCCGAAAATGCTGACCCTGGTAGCCGCCGTACCCGCCGGCTCGGCTGAGGCCGGCGTGCTGGCCGAGATGCGCCGCTGGCCCTACCAGTACACCGCCGACGCCATCGGGCCCAGCGTGTTCACGGTGTGGTATAACGACTTCGTGAAGCGCCTCTGGAACGATGATTTCGGCTCGAAAGTAACCGGCGTGGAGATGCGCTACCCGGCCCGCGACCGCACCAACAACCTGATTCTGAACGAGCCGAATTCGCCCTGGATTGACGACCGCCGCACGCCAGATAAAGAAACGCTGCCGCAGCTGGCTCTGCAAAGCCTGCGTTTCGCCACCGACTCGCTCACCCGCAAGTTTGGCGCTTTGGGCCCAAAGTGGCGCTGGGCCAACCAAAAAAGCACTGATGTGCTGCACTTGCTGCAACTCCCCGGCTTCGGGCAGCTGG
>JAYSZD010001095.1:0-2485 GCA_043738185.1 Hymenobacter sp.
CTGCCTTCGCTACAGGCCCTGGGCTACCCCGTAGTGCAGCTGGATATGGAAGGCAAAACCGTAGCTGCCGCCGCGGCTCCGGCCCCCGCTCCGATGCCGGTAGAGGACCAGAAAATAAAAACCAAAGGCGACGACGGCGACAAAACCAAGGTGAAAACCAAAAAGGGCAAGAAGGAGAAGACAGAGAAGTCGTAATCCTTCGGGCCTGATGCCCTTTGCCTGCTAGCGGAACGTCCTGCTGAGCTTGCTGAAGTATTTTACTGCGAGAGTATTCCACTACTTTCCCGGCAAATGGCTTTGGCAGGCTTGACAGGACGTTCTTTTTTGGGGGCAGGCACGGTTCAACTTGCTGGCCGAACGCGCTTGTGCAGGCGGCTGGCCTTCTCTTTCAAAGCTACCTGAGTAGTAAGTTGCAAGCCGGTTCCGGGTAAAGCGTAGCTTTCGGGGATAGGCTTTATCTTCACGCAAAAAATTATCCTGCCCGTGGCCTCCCCCCAACAGCTTGCGCAACTCGACCGCCTGGAACGGCAGATTAGCACCTTAGTGGCTGCCTATCAGCAATTGCGTGAGGAGCTGGCCGATGCCAATACCACCGTGCAACAGCTGCGGGCCGACGTGCGTGAGCGGGACAAGCAACTCAAGGAGCGTCAAAACCAGGAAAATATTGTTAAACTTGTACACACCATAGCTGGGGAACCCACCCACGCCAACGAATTAAAACTGCGCCTCAACGAATATATCCGCGAACTGGACAAGTGTCTTGCCTATTTGAGAGACTAACCTACTGACCCTCACCCTACTGCTGTAACACCCGCTTTATGAGCGAGCTAGCCATCAAAATTCGAATTGCTGACCGGGACTATCCCATGCGCGTTGACGTGCAGGATGAGGAACGGTTGCGCCTAGCCGGACGGCTGCTGGGCGACAAGCTGCGCGAATTCAGAGAAGGCTACGGCATACAGGACAAGCAGGACCTCCTGGCCATGATTGCGCTGGCCACCATGGCCGACCAATTGAAAGTGAGCAAGGAAAAGGACGGCACCGATGCGGCGCTGACCGAGCGGCTGGCTCGTTTCGACGAGCTGCTGGCAGGCGTGGTGCTGACGCGGTAAGTTCCCGCACGCAGCACCACACACTCGTTGGCCCGGCAGGGCGAGCGCGGCAATCGGCCGCTCCCGCCTGTAGCCCGGGCAAAACTGTTCCCCCAGTTATGGTTTTTACCCATCCAAAACCATAATTACATGTCACCAACCATAATGTATATCTTGCTGGCCGCGGTGGTCGCCCTTGCGGCGGGCTTCGTACTCGGCAAGATGCTGGCCGGCAAAGCCCGGCTGGACCACGAAGGCCAAGCCACGGCCCAGGCCCAACAAATCCTGCGCGACGCCGAGGAGAAAGGCACCCGCCTTCGCGACGAGAAAATAAAGCAGGCCGACGAGCGACTGGAGCAATCCAAAAACAAGTTTAAGAACCTGCGCAACGAGTTTGACACCGAAAGCCGCCGCCTCAAGCAAACCCTGGAGCAGGAGCTAACCGAACGCCGCCAGGGCGTAGTGGAGCAGGAGCAAAGCATCAAGCTGCTCACCGAAACCACCCAGCGCCAGCTGGAACAGCTGCAGAAAAAAGAAGCCGACCTGGAACGCATCCGCGAGAAAAACCAGACCGACACTCAGCAGCTGCGCGACAAGCTGGAAAGCCAAGCCGAAAAGCGCCGAACCGACCACGAAGAAGCCTTAGCCGAGCTCGAAGAGAAGCGGAAAGAAGCCGATGAGCAGCTGCACAGCGTACAGCGCCAGCTCGAAACTATTGCCAACCTGACCGCCGCCGAAGCCCGCGAGCAGTTGGTGGAAAGCCTTAAGAACGAGGCTCAGATTCAGGCCAGCTCCTACGTGAAGGACACCGTGGCCCAGGCCAAGCTCACGGCCACCAAAGACGCCAAGAAGATTGTGCTGGAAACCATTCAGCGCACCGCCTCGGAGCATGCCATTGAGAACTGCGTGTCGATTTTCAATATTGAAAGCGACGACGTGAAGGGCAAAATCATCGGCCGCGAGGGCCGCAACATCCGGGCGCTGGAAGCCGCCACGGGCGTTGAAATCATCGTGGACGACACGCCGGAGGCCATCATCATCTCGGGTTTCGACCCAGTGCGCCGCGAAATTGCCCGCCTCTCCCTGCACTTGCTGGTGAAGGACGGCCGCATTCACCCGGCCCGCGTGGAGGAGATTGTGGCCAAAACCCGCAAGAACATCGAAGAGGAAATCGTTGAAATCGGTGAGAAAACCATCATCGACCTGGGCATTCACGGCCTGCACCCCGAGCTGATTAAGATGGTGGGCCGCATGCGTTTCCGCTCCTCCTACGGCCAGAACCTGCTGCAACACTCGCGCGAAGTAGCCAACCTCTGCGCCACGATGGCCGCCGAGATGGGCCTCGACGTGAAGAAAGCCAAGCGCGCCGGCCTGCTGCACGACATCGGCAAGGT
>JAYSZD010001096.1:0-2485 GCA_043738185.1 Hymenobacter sp.
GCAAGGCGTAGCGCAGCTCGTACTGCGTGAGGTAATCGACGACGGCATCGCGGGAGGGAAAGCCCTCATCTGCCGAGCGGGGCATGAGCCAGCCGGGCAGCGAGCTGGCATCGGCCGGGGAGAACAGCCGCAGCGAAGCCCAGCCGTAGGGCCAGGCCCCGCCGGGCTGCGGCTGGTCATCCAGCAGCTCAAAGGCGAGGCCGGCGCGCCGCAGGTAGTAGCTCACGGCCAGCCCGCTCTGGCCGGCCCCAACAACCAGCACATCGGTAGTGAAGTCGGTGGGGGCAAGCCGCGGGGCGGTGTTCATGGGCATTAAGTGGTTTGAAATTGGGCCCGCACGAAGTCGTGGGCGTAAGCTTTCACCTGGTCGCGCACCGAGCGGAACTGGGTCATGATTTCCTCTTCGCTGCCAGTGGCTTTGGCCGGGTCGGGAAAGTTGTGGTGCAGCTTTTTAGCGGTGGACGGGAAGACCGGGCACACCTCGTTGGCGTGGTCGCACACAGTCAGCACGTAGTCAAACGGCACGGCGGCGTACTCGTCCACGTGGTTGCTGGTATGGTGGCTGATGTCCACGCCATCCTCGGCCATCACGCGTACGGCGCGGGGGTTGAGGCCGTGCACCTCGACGCCAGCACTGTACACGGCGGCCCGGTCGCCCAGCTCTTGGGCGAGATAGCCGTGCAGCAGCTGGCTGCGGCAGGAGTTGCCGGTGCAGAGCACCAGTACGTTTTTCTTATCAGACATGGGAATGGGGGAAAATGGCGAGAGGTTATGCGGCCGAAGCCACCGTTTTGCCGCCGTACCAGCGGCGACGAAACCAGAAGGCCAGGTTGACCAGCGCAATCAGGGCCGGCACCTCAATCAGTGGGCCGATGACGCCGGCGAAGGCCTGGCCCGAGTTTAGACCGAACACGCCGATGGCCACGGCAATGGCCAGCTCGAAGTTGTTGCCGGTGGCCGTGAAAGCAATGCTGGCATTCTCGGCGTAGTCGGCCCCCAGCCACTTGCCGGCGGCAAAGCTGAGCACGAACATCACGCCGAAGTAGATGGCCAGCGGCAGCGCAACGCGCAGCACATCCAGCGGCACCTGCACGATGGTTTCGCCCTTGAGGCTAAACATGACCACGATGGTGAGCAACAAGGCGATGAGCGTAATGGGGCTGATGGCAGGGATGAAAACCGTGTCGTACCACGCATTACCTTTCAGCCGGCGCAGGATGGTGCGCGAGAGGAAGCCGGCCGCAAACGGAATGCCCAGGTAAATGAGCACGCTCTGGGTAATGTCCCCAATGCCAATGCTCACCGCGTAGCCTTTCAGCCCGAAATACGGCGGCAGCACCGTGATAAACAGCCACGCCAGCACCGAGTAGAACAGCACCTGAAAGATGGAATTCAGGGCCACCAGCCCGGCCGCATACTCGCGACTGCCATCGGCCAGGTCGTTCCACACCAGCACCATGGCAATGCAGCGGGCAATGCCAATGAGAATCAGGCCCATCATGTATTCGGGCTTGTCAGGTAGCAGCCAGATAGCCAGGAAGAACATCAGCAGCGGCCCCACAATCCAGTTCAGGAACAGGGAGAGGCCAATAATGCGCGTGTTTTTGAAGACTCTGGGCAGCTGCTCGTACTTGACCTTGGCCAGCGGCGGGTACATCATCAGAATTAGGCCAATGGCCAGCGGCACATTCACGGTGCCCACCGAGAAGTAGTTGATGGCCTCGTTGATGCCTGGCACGAAGTAGCCCAGGGCCACGCCCAGCGCCATGGCCAGGAATATCCAGAGCGTGAGGCCCCGGTCGAGGCCCGAGAGTTTCTTCTCGGCCAGCGCGGCGGGGGCCGGGGCCAGGGAAAAGCTAGGTGGTTGCATGGTTGGGGGCAGGAGGCGTCGGAGGGGAAATGATGGGGAATGAATGCGCTCCTGGCAACTGACTGCGTGAAAGACAGCCCCGGCGTGAATGCTGCGGCTGGGGGTGTTTTCGGGGAAAATACCCGCTTGCAGCATTTAGATGCCGCGGGCTTCGAACTCGGCTATAGGGCATTGCGCAACTGCTGGCCCGCGCCTGTGGGCCGTTTTAGCAGCATCCACCGCCTGGGGTACAGCAGCTGGCCGTTTGCAGCTGGGGCAGGGCAGATTGCTGGGCGGCCGGGATGCCGCAGGCATCCTGGGCCAGGCAGGCCGTCTGCTTCGCGGTCAGCACGAAGTCGTTGCCTTCGCGCGTCAGCCCAAACTTGCCGATGGTGGCCTGCTGGTATTCCACTTCAATGTCCAAGTCCTCGGTGCCCAGGATGCGCTGCGACAAATCCAGGATGAGCAGAAATTTCAGCGGAGCCAGCCGGTGGTCGTAGTCGCCGGCCTCCCAGAGCTGGAAGTTGGCCACGGTTTCCTGGCGCTCCACGCCGCCGCAGTCGATGAAATGCTTGCGCACCAGGCCCACTTCCGTCACGTGGAAATGGGATGGCAGGTACTCGCCCGAGGGCAGGC
>JAYSZD010001097.1:0-2484 GCA_043738185.1 Hymenobacter sp.
GCCGATGCGCACATTGGATTTGGTGTTGCCGATGAGCTTTTCCTCTTCCTCGTAGTACACGTTAATCCACTCCAGCAGCGTGGCGTAGGCCTTGCTTTCGGAATCGTAGGGCAGATAGCCGCGAATGATTTTGCGAACGTAGAACTCATTGCTGAGCTGGAAGGTGAGGATGGGGTCGAGCAATTCCTTGTTGCGCACCTTCTCTACGTACTTGGCCGGCGTCATCTCGTTGGCGTAGGCGGCGTAGCCGGGAATGCGGCCGCCGGCCACCATGGCGCGCAGGTTCAAATTCTGGCACAGCTCCTTGCGGGCGTCGTAGAGGCGGCGGCCCAGGCGCAGGCTGCGGTACTCAGGGTCCACAAACACGTCCACGCCGTAGAGGGTGTCGCCGTCGTCGTTGTGGGTGTCGAACTTGCCGTTGCCGGTGATTTTGGCGTAGGTGTGCTTGTCGCCAAATTTGGCATAGTCCACGATGATGGCCAGCGCGGCGGCCACCAGCCGGCCGTTGTCCTCAATGCCAATTTGGCCCTCGGGAAACTTGCGGAGCAGGGCCGCAAACTCGTCGGCAGCCCAGGCGCCCTCCATGTTGGAGTACACCTTGTCCATTATTTCCTTCACCTCTTTAAAATCGGAGCGGCGCAGGGTGCGCAGCACCAGCCGGTGGGCGGGAGGGGGAAGAAGCTCAGCGGCCATTGCCGGGCCGGGCTTGCCCACTTTCTTGGCGTGGGAGCCCCCGGCGGCCGTTTTGCCAGCAATTGAGGCAGAAGATTTGCCGTTAGAAGAAGTTGCCATAAGGAATCAATAAAGGTGTCGAAACAGAAGCGCAAAGATGCGGCCGCCTGCAATAGCAGCGGCCTGGGCGCAGTTACTTAACGGTTAAAAGGGCAAAAAGGCTCAGTATTCATCTGCAGTGGGCATCGGTTAGGGTATCTTGCGAGCCTGCCAGCAGTGTTGAGCTACGCACGATGCCGCTGTGTTAAAACGTGTTGCCGCTGGCCTCTCGCCTCCTCTACTATGCGCTTTTTACTGTCCCTGCTCGCGTGCTCGGTTTTGGCACTGCAGGCAACGGCCCAAGGGCTGAAGCTGAAAAACTACGGCGTTGGCTACCGGGTATTTGAAACGGAGTCCATTGGGGGCACTCCCCTTGCGCTGGGGCGGTTTTTGCAGGACCCGTACACCTACCAGCAATACCTGGACGGCATTGCATACACCAGCTTCGGCGGTGGGGGAAGAGCCATTCAGCGGGTGCCCATGCTGTACCTCACGGCCGAATTCCACAAGCCGGCAGCTACCTCGCATTTCTGGCGCCACTACACCGTGCAAGCGGGGCTGGTGCTCGGCCGCAGGATGGAGCTTTCGGGCACATTTATCGGCAATGAGGAATTCCTGCCCTCGCCCGACAACCCGAACCGCTTTACCTACAAAACCAACGGCTATTCCCTGACGCAGCAGCAGCAGTTTGTGGGCGCCACGCTCGGCCTGAACCGCCGCTTCCGCCTGGTCAACCGGCTGCATTTTCTGGCTGGTCTGCACGGACAGGTGAGCATTGCCGCCGTGCATGGCTACCAGCCGCGATGGGACAGCACCACGCTGGTTGTTGAAAACAGCCAGGTACTGCGACGGGAAACCAAAACCACCCAACTGCCCTACCTGCGCGGCAAAAACTACCTGCAATGGCAGCTATTTATACCGGTAGGGTTGGAAGTTGCGATTTACAAACAGGAAGTATTGGTGCGGCTGGAAGCTGATTTCGGACTGGTTGGCAACCAATTTAAACCCAAAGCACTCGCCTCTCGTGAAGCCCATGGCGTGGGATTGTGGCTCACTTACCAGCCGAAATTTTAAGCAAGTAGTCGGGTGGAAGCAGGCATATTTTGTTGAGGTCGTCATGCAGCGCGCAGCGCAGCATGACGGTTTTTAGCTACGGTTACTTTTTAACGTTACGCCCGGGCCGTCGGCCAGCGCGACGAAGTGGCGCAAAACGGATGGCCAGACCCGCGAGAGCGGTTTGCTTCGCGCGCCTGGAGCTGGTGAGCAAATCACACACCACATGCCCCAAATCCATTCTGGCCCGGTCGTTTCCGCACTACGTTCGTCAGCTTTAGCTACACGCCCTGCATTTCGGGTACCTCGCCTTCAGGAATTACCAGCGTACCGGCCGTGGCAGCCACAATCTGGGCCACGCTCACGCCGGGGGCGCGCTCGCGCAGCACGAAGCCGTCGGGCGTCACGTCGAGCACGGCCAGCTCGGTCACGATTTTCTTCACGCAGCGCAGGCCCGTGATGGGCAGGGTGCATTCCGCCAATAGCTTGCTGCTGCCGTCCTTGGCTACGTGCTGCATGGCCACGATGATATTTTTGGCCGAGGCCACCAGGTCCATGGCGCCGCCCATGCCCTTCACCATTTTGCCCGGAATTTTCCAGTTGGCTATGTCGCATACCAATCCCAAAGGCGAAAGCAAATTATTACCTGCCTGCACATTA
>JAYSZD010001098.1:0-2482 GCA_043738185.1 Hymenobacter sp.
TCGGAAATGGCCTCGTCGGTGCCGGGCACCAGCGGGATATTGTAGGCTTTTACCGCCTGCTTGGCCGAGAGCTTGTCCCCCATTATTTCCATGGCTTCCGGGCTGGGTCCCACGAAAATCAGGCCGGCCTCGCGCACGGCGCGGGCGAAGCCGGCGTTCTCGGAAAGGAAACCATAGCCGGGGTGAATGGCGTCAACGTTCAGTTCTTTACAAACCGCGAGAATCTTGTCGCCGCGCAGGTAGCTGTCTTTCGAGGCGGGCGGGCCCACGCACACGGCCTCATCGGCATAGCGCACGTGCAGGGCGTTGCGGTCGGCCTCGGAGTAGATGGCCACGGTGGCAATGCCCATTTCTTTGGCGGAGCGGAGAATACGTAGGGCGATTTCGCCCCGGTTAGCGACGAGCAGCTTGGAGATTTTCTTCATAATTGAGCTCCAACAGACAGTCAGAGAGCATTAGGCGGTGGGTGGGAAGCAGTAAGCGCGAACAATTCTCCAGCTAAAAACAGGAGTGAAGGCGCAAAGAAAGTTGGAAACTCACCGCCAACCATAAACATCGGGCGCACAACGACGTTATTAAGCCCATATTATGTACAACGGCGGCCTTTGGCTACCTTTGTAATTGGGCCTGCCGTGCGCTCTGTACGCGCGTTATTTTCGGCCGCTTAGCTGCTTTTACAACCATTTCTTTTTCCGTTTTTTCAGTGGATATTTTCGACCGGATTTCGGCCAACCGCGGCCCTTTGGGCTCGCAGTCGCATTACGCTCACGGTTATTTCGCTTTTCCCAAGCTGGAAGGCCAAATCAATCCTCGCATGCAGTTCCGCGGCAAAGAGGTGTTGACCTGGAGTCTGAACAACTACCTTGGCCTGGCCAATCACCCCGAAGTGCGGCAGGCCGACATCGACGGGGCTACGGAATACGGCATGGCCTATCCCATGGGCGCGCGCATTATGAGTGGCAACTCGACGCTGCACGAACAGCTGGAAAACGAGCTGGCCGACTTTGTGCAGAAACCGGGGGCGCTGCTTCTGAATTTCGGCTACCAGGGCGTAGTGAGCATCATCGACGCGCTGGTGAGCCGCCACGACGTGATTGTGTACGACGCCGAGTCGCACGCCTGCATCATCGACGGCGTGCGCCTGCACCAGGGCAAACGTTTCGTGTTTCGGCACAACGACATGGAAAGCCTGGAGAAACAGCTCCACGCCGCCAAGCGCCTGACCGACGAAAATGGCGGTGGCATTCTCGTTATTACGGAGGGTATGTTCGGCATGTCGGGTAACCTCGGCAAGCTGCCGGAAATCATTAAGCTGAAGGAAAAATTTGATTTCCGCATTTTCGTCGACGATGCTCATGGCTTTGGCACGCTGGGGCCCACCGGGGCCGGAACGGCCGAACATTTGGGCTGTGCCGATGGCATAGACCTAATTTTTTACACCTTCGCCAAGAGCATGGCCAGCATCGGCGCCTTCGTGGCCGGGCAGGAAAGTGTGATTGAATATTTGCGCTACAACATGCGCAGCCAGATTTTCGCCAAATCGCTGCCTATGCCATTAGTGATTGGTGCCCTGAAGCGTTTGGAGCTGATTCGCAGCCACCCCGAATACCGCGAAAAGCTCTGGACTATCGTTCGGGCGCTGCAAAGCGGTCTGAAGGAAAAAGGGTTCAACCTAGGCACCACCGAGTCGCCGGTAACGCCGGTGCTGCTGAACGGCGAGCTGTCTGAAGCAACGGCTCTAACCTTCGATTTGCGTGAGAATCACGGCATTTTCTGCTCCATCGTGGTGTATCCGGTGGTGCCCAAGGGCGTTATCATGCTACGTTTGATTCCGACGGCCATGCATACGCTGGACGACGTACAGGAAACGATTGTGGCCTTCGAAGCCATGGGCGCCAAGCTGGCAAAAGGGCTTTACAACAAAACTCCGGCGCCTTTCCAAACCGCCTAAACTCGCCGTACTGGCACTTTGCGCCGGCTTCCCGAAAGGGAGGCCGGCGTTTGTGTTTTGGGATTATCCCAGGAAATGGTGTGGCCGACAACTTTGTGCAAATGGCCTTTTTTTTGACAAAATAGCCCCCTGACAGCAGGGGAAGGGGTTTTAGAAAAAAAACGGAAAACTTGCTTGCATTTGAAATCCCTGTATATTAGGGCCGGCTTAACACCACTACACTTTTATTTTTCACCCCCAACCCAACCCACAATGAACAATTTTGGCAAATTGAAGGACCTCGTGATGTCGCTTGAAGACGACTTTTCGAAATTCTACGACAAGCAAAACGCTGCTGCTGGCACCCGTGTGCGCAAAGGCATGCAGGAATTGAAGACGATGGCCCAGGCGTTCCGTACCGAAGTGCAGAACACCAAGAACGCCGGTGCTGATGCACCTGCTGCCAAAGCTGCTCCGGCTGCTAAAAAGGCTGCTCCTGCTGCCAAAAAAGCTGCTCCTGCCAAGAAGAAGTAATCACGGATTGGTCGGATT
>JAYSZD010001099.1:0-6159 GCA_043738185.1 Hymenobacter sp.
TGGGCCGGCGGGCCATTACTTTACGCAGAAATAGCCGCAAACGCCGAAAGCAGTGCGTTTTTACTGATTAACCCTTTCGCTAAAGGTTATTTATTTCGAGGCGTCGGCTTTCACCTCGCTTTTCAGCTTGAGCACCTTATCGCCGTTTTCCTGCACGATAACCAAGGCTGGGTCGTTGGCCGAGCCGTTGCGGTGAATTTCGGACCCCTTGATGGTACGTGTGATGGGCTCCTTGTGCACGGATTCGATTTTGCCGGTGGCCGTGCCGGTGCCGTATTTCCAGGTGACTTTGGTGCCTTTGCGCATGGTGTTGTTAATTGTCAGTTGCTGGTTGTCAGTTGTTAGCTTTTCGAAACGCTTAATTGGCTGACAACTAACAACCAGCAACTGACAACTAAACGACCAATTACGCAAAAGCCCGGCGGCTGGTTAGTGCACCTGGTCCAGCAGCTTCCAGATGGCTTTGAACTGCTCCAGGCTGCGCGGCCCTTTCTGCACTTCGGTGTTGGTGACGAAAATCTTGCCCACCCGCGTCACGGGGTCAAAAAACAGGAAGGTGGTGAGGCCCGTGTCGCCGCCCGTGTGGCCCACCGTACCGTTGCGCCGGTGCGCCCAGAACAAACCCTGGTTGGGCTCGGCTGGGTCGAGGTGCTGGGGCGTGCGACCCGCCGTGAACTGCGCCCGCACCAGCGAATCGACTGCGGCCGGGGGCAGGGGCGCCCCGTTCACGGTGGGGTTGATGATGCTGTGCAGGTAGCGGGCCAAGCTGTGGGTGCTGGTAAACAGGCCGCCATCGGGGTAGGTGACGGTGTAGTACGGCGGCACTACTTTACCTTTAGCATCGTAAAGCGTAGCCAGCTTACTGGCATCGACTTCGGTCACGTTCCAGCCGGAATCGGTGAGGCCCAGGGGCTGCAGAATGCGCTGGCGAGTGAATTCGGCGTGAGTCTGGCCGGTGGCTTTTTCTATGGCCAGAGCGGCCAGGGCGGCGCTTTCGTTGCTATAGGCGTAGTAGGCGCCGGGCGCGTGGGGCACAAACCGGCGGCGGCTGAACCACTGCCCGCTGGGGCTCAGGGCGCGGCGCAGGTACTCCTCGCTGCTCAGCGCCGAAGTCGTGCCTTTGGCGTAGGCGTGCCTGGTGTAGAACCGTTGGTTGTCGGTGAGGCCGGCCGTCATGGTGGCCAGCTGGCGCAGCGTGATGGACTGGTCGGGAAAATACGGGTTGTGCACGGCGAAGGGCAGCATCGTTCACCGGCTGGTCGAGGCGCAGCTGGCCCGCCGCAGCGGCTTGCAGCAGCGCCACCCCAATGAGCGTTTTGCTAACCGAGCCCACGCCCTGCACCGTGGCTGGGGTGTAAGGCATTTGCCGGGCCCGGTTAGCATAGCCGAAGCCGTGCTCATACACCACGCCATCGGGCCGCACCACAGCCACGGCAAAGCCCGGAAAATCGGATGCCTGCCAGTGCTGCCGCAGCTGCGCGGTGAGGCCGGTGGTGTCGGGTGGAGGGACCTGGGCCTGCACGGCGGGCGAAACCAGGAAGAGCGCCGCGCTGGCGGCGGCAAAAAAAGCAGGAATAAACGAAGTGCGCACGAGCAGAAAACAGGAGAGAAGCCAAAAATAGCGCCTTTTGACAAGGTGCTCAGATGCTGGTAGTACATTTGGTTTCGGCACCGCACAGTTTGTGGTGTTTCCCAGCCGGTCTGGCTTTCAATAGTCTGTTTTTATATGGCGAAAATCTCCTCTGAAGTGGCCCTGGTGGCCGTACTAATGGCGGCGGCGGGCGCGACCCAGGCGCAGCCCGGCACCTACCCGCGCAACGGCGTGGCCGACCAGCGGCCGGGTACGTTTGCCTTCACGCACGCCACGCTGTTCACGGATTACAAAACCCAAATCAGCGACGCCACGCTGCTGGTGCAGGACGGCAAAGTGGTGGCGGCGGGCCCGGCGGGTAGCGTGAAAATTCCGCCCGGCGCCGTGGTGCAGGACCTGCGCGGCAAGTTCATCTACCCCGGTTTCGTGGACGTGTTCACCAGCTACGGCGTGCCCGATATGAAGCCGGCCGAGCGCCAGGGACGTCGGGTTCCGCCGCAGTTCGAAAGCCAGAAACCCGGCGCCTACAACTGGAACCAGGCCATTCACCCCGAAGTAAACGCGGCCGAGCAGTTTAAAATCAACAACGACCAGGCCACCACCTACCGCGCTCTGGGTTTTGGGGCCGTTCTCACCCAGCAGGCCGATGGCATCATGCGCGGCACGGCAGCTCTGGTGAGCCTGAACACCAACCGCCGCGAAAACGAGGTGATGTTGCTGGAAAAAGCGGCCTCCGGGCTCTCCTTCGACAAAGGCAGCAGCACGCAGGACTACCCCGGCTCGCTGATGGGCAGCATCGCACTGCTCCGCCAAACCTACCTCGACGCGCAGTGGAACCAGCGCAACCCGCGCCGCGAGCAGAACCTCTCGCTGCAAGCTTTGACGCAGCAAAAAGGCCTGCCCGCCATCTTCCAGGTGAGCGACAAGCTTTCGGCCCTGCGGGCGGATAAGGTGGGCGACGAGGCCGGCCAGCAGTACATCATCAAGGGCCGGGGCGACGAATACCAGCGCCTCAACGACTTGAAAGCCACCGGCGCTACTTTCGTGCTGGCCCTCAACTTTCCCGATGCCTACAACGTGGAGGACGTTTACGACGCCCTGCGCATTCCGCTCGAAGACCTCAAGCACTGGGAGCTGGCGCCCGCCAACGCCGCCCGTCTCAGCCAGGCCGGCGTGCCGTTTGTACTTACCGCGGCCGACCTCAAGGATAAAAAGAAGTTTTTGCCCAACCTGCGCAAAGCGGCCCAATACGGCCTGAGCGAAACCGCCGCCCTGCGCGCCCTCACCGAAACCCCCGCCCGCCTGCTGCGCGCCCAGGACCGCATTGGTGCCCTGAAGCCCGGCCTGGAAGCCAACTTCATCGTGTGCTCGGCCCGTCTGCTGGCCGACGACAACGTGCTGCTCGACAACTGGGTGCAGGGCGAACGCTACCAGCTGAGCACCGTGCCGGCCGACTACCGCGGCGTGTACAGCCTGAAAATCGGGGAACAGCCCGAAGGCCGGTTCCTGATTCAGGGCAAGCCCGAAGCCCCGGAATTGAAAATCGTGCCCACGGCCGGCGATACCATTCGCGGCAACGTGACCGTAACCAGCGACCTGGCCACAATACTATTCAACCCCAAGGACAAGCAAAAAAGCAGGGCCCCAAAAGCCGCGTCCGAGAAGCCAGCAACCGACAACCAGCAACCGATACCGAATGAAGGCGCCGTGCGACTGAGCGGCTACTATACGCAGGAGGGCCGCGTATTTCAGGGCGATGGCCTGTTGGCCAACGGCACTGCCGTGAAGTGGCGCGCCGTGCGCCTGGAGGAAGCCAGTCGCGCCGCCCGGCGGGATTCGGCCAAGGTGACGCCGCCGCCGGTGCTGGGCAGTGTCACGTTTCCTTTTGCCGCCTACGGCCGGGCCGAAATGCCTGGCCAGCAAACCACGCTCATCAAAAATGCCACGGTGTGGACCAGCGAGGCCGCCGGCAAGCTCGAAAATACTGACGTGCTGCTGGTAAACGGCAAAATCTCGAAAATCGGCAAGAATCTGGCGCTGCCCAAAGGCGGCCGTAGCATCGACGGCACCGGCAAGCACCTCTCGCCGGGCATTATCGATGAGCACTCGCACATTGCCGTGGCCGGCGGCGTGAACGAAGGCACCCAGGCCGTGACCAGCGAAGTGCGCGTCGGCGACGTGGTGGACAACGAGGACGTGGGCATCTACCGCGACCTGGCCGGCGGGGTAGTGGCCGCGCAGCTGCTGCACGGCTCGGCCAACCCCATCGGCGGGCAGTCGGCGCTGGTGAAAATGCGCTGGGGCGCCACGCCCGAAGCCATGCAGATTGCCGGCGCGCCGGGCTTCATCAAGTTTGCCCTGGGCGAAAACGTGAAGCAGAGCAACTGGGGCGAGCTGAACGTGCTGCGCTTCCCGCAAACGCGCATGGGCACCGAGCAGGTATTTGTGGACGCCTTCACCCGCGCCAAGGAGTATGAGCAGGAAATGTCCGCTTTCAATAAGCTTAGCAAAAGCAAGCAGCAGCGAGCCGAAGCGCCGCGCCGCGACCTGGAGCTGGAGGCCCTGGTGGAAATCCTGAACCGCCAGCGCTTCATCACCTGCCACAGCTACGTGCAGAGCGAAATCAACATGCTGCTGGACGTGGCCGACCGCCTGGGGTTCAAAGTGAACACCTTTACCCACATTCTGGAGGGCTACAAGGTGGCCGATAGAATGAAGGCCCACGGCGTGAATGCCAGCACGTTCTCGGACTGGTGGGCTTACAAAAACGAGGTGCGCGACGCCATTCCCTATAATGCCGCCATCATGACGCGGGCCGGCCTGAACGTGGCCATCAACTCCGACGACGCCGAAATGAGCCGCCGCCTCAACCAGGAAGCGGCCAAAACCGTGAAATACGGCGGCCTGACTGAGGAAGAAGCCCTGCGCCTCATCACCATCAACCCGGCCAAAATGCTGCATCTCGATGCCAAAATGGGTTCCATCAAGGAAGGCAAGGACGCCGACGTGGTGCTCTGGAACGACAACCCGCTCAGCATCTACGCCAAGCCCGAATACACGTTTGTGGATGGCCGTGAGCTGTTCAGTCTCACCGCCGATGCCGCCCTGCGCGCCGATATTCAGCAGGAGCGGCAGCGCATCGTGCAAGCCATGCTGGCGGCCAAAAAGGGTGGCGCGCCCACGCAAGCGGCCTCCGGCAAGGCCCAGGGCCTGTGGCACTGCGATACCATCGGCCAGGAAAAAGAACTAGCTAAATAGACCGTTTCATGCGCATTTTACTGACTCTTGCATTCGCCGCAACCGCCTGCGCTGCCTTGGCCCAGGTGCCCACGCCCGCTCCGGCGCAGGCCCGGCCGGTACTCATCACGGGCGCCACGCTGCACGTGGGCAACGGCACCGTGGTGCCCAACGCCACGGTGGCTTTCGACAAAGGCCGCCTCACTTACGCCGGCCCCGCCGCCGGGTTCACGGCCGACCGGGCCGGCTACGAAACCATTGAGGCCGCCGGGCAGCAGGTGTATCCGGGGCTGATAGTGCCCAACACCACGCTGGGCCTGACGGAGGTGGAAGCCGTTCGCGCCACCGTGGACGAGGAGGAAGTGGGCCTGCTGAATCCCAACGTGCGGGCCCTTATTGCCTACAACACCGACTCCGACGTTCTGCCCACCGTGCGCACCAATGGCGTGCTGCTGGCCCAGCCCACCCCGCGCGGCCGTCTGCTCAGCGGCCAGAGCAGCGTGGTGCAGCTCGATGCCTGGAACTGGGAAGATGCCGTGGTGCGTGCCGACGAAGGCCAGCACCTAACCTGGCCCGCGATGGTGTTCCGCCTCAGTCCGAACGAGGACGCCACCGTGCTGGACCGCCGCCAGAAAGCCCGCGAAACCCAGCTGCGCGACCTGGAGCAGCTCTTCGGCGAAGCCAGCGCCTACCGCCAGCTGCCCGCCGGCCGTCCCGAAAACCTGCGCCTGGCTTCCCTGGCCGGGATTTTCGACGGCAGCAAAACCCTGTACCTGCACGCCGATTACGGCAAGGAAATCATTGAATCAGTCCGGTTTGCCAAGCGTATGGGCGCGCAGAAAATTGCTGTGGTGGGCGCGCGTGATGCCTGGATGGTGCTCGATTTTCTGAAGCAAAACGATGTGAGCGTGGTGGTGTCGCGCATTCACGCGCTGCCTCGCCGCGACGCCGACGACTACGACCAGCCCTACAAGCTGCCCGCCCAGCTGCAGGCCGCCGGCATCCGCTTCTGCCTCGACTACCAGGGCGACCAGGAAACGGCCGGTTCGCGCAACTTGGCCTTTGTGGCCGGCACTGCCGTGGCCTTCGGCCTCACCAAAGAGCAGGCCCTGACGGCTGTTACCCTCACCACGGCCCAGATTATGGGCATTGATAAGGACTACGGCACCTTGGAAGCCGGCAAAAGCGCCACGCTGGTGCTCAGCAAAGGCGACCTGCTCGACATGCGCACCAATGCCGTCTCACGCGCCTTTATCGACGGCCGCAACATCTCGCTCGAAAACAAGCAGACGTATCTGGAGAAGAAGTTTCGCGGTAAATACGGGCAGTAG
>JAYSZD010001100.1:0-17438 GCA_043738185.1 Hymenobacter sp.
AGTTGGTAGCTCGATGGGGTTATAACCCACCATTCTGTGGCCTGCTGTAAAAGCAAGGCACCCTTTCCGAGTACACTAAAAGCTGGCCTTAACATGCTAATAGCGTCCTACGGACGTAAAAAAATAAGACCAAGTAACTCATTACGAATCACTTGGCCTCTTCTTAGGTAGCGGGGACTGGACTCGAACCAGTGACCTTTGGGTTATGAGCCCAACGAGCTACCAACTGCTCCACCCCGCACTGTTTGGTAATACAAAGGTAAGCCAATTTTTGGGTAATGCCACAAAAAATGTCAACTGCGCAGGATGAAGCAGGTTACAGCGTGGTTATCAGCCACAAAAAAACGCCGGCAACCGGGCTCCATTTGCGTTGCGGCCGTATATGCTGCCGCTTACCTTCGATTTTACGCTGACGTATGACTCCTATTTCCTTCCCCACGCCGCGCACTGCCCGCTACATCAGGCTGGGCGAACCCGGACCGGCCATCGAGCAGGTATGGGTGTGCCTGCACGGCCACGACCAACCCCTGGCCGACCTGGCTGAACAGCTCCGCAACCTCGATACGCCCGAGCGCCTGCTGCTACTACCCGAAGCCCTGAGCCGCCACGCCCTCGCCCCCGTCGATGGGGAAGCGCCGCGCACCGGGGCCGCGTGGTTTGCCCCCGATTCGCTGCTGGCCGACCTGGCCGACCTCAGCACCTACCTCAATGCCCTGACCCAGGAAGTGATGGCCGCCTGCGCGCCGGACACGCCGGTCACGGTTATTGGCTTCGGGCACGGGGCGGCCGCGGCGTGCCGCTGGCTGGCGGGCAATGCCGTGGACTACACCCGGCTGATACTGTGCGCGCCCGTGTTCCCGATTGAGATTGACCGCCGGGCGACCCTGGTGGCCCTGCCCGAGCGCCCCGTACTGGTAGTGAGCACCAGCAACGACACCTACACGCGCGAAACTATTGGCAAAGGCCTGATGCAGGACTTACTGGACGTGGGCCTGAGCGCCCAGCAGCGCATCGTTGATTCGGGACCGCTGCCCCTGGCGGCGCTGGGTGCCAGCGCCCCCGCCCCCGCTTAGCAACCCGGCTGGTAGCGCAACAAAGCGGCTGGGAGTAGCCCAATCCGAAGAATATGGTTACTCCCACTGCTCACTGCACGGGTGTAAGCTTCAAAGGAGATGCAGCGTATTGAAACCGACTTTTGAGGCGGTCGAGAGGTGCCTCCACGAAGTGCCAGGAAAAGGCGCTTAGCAGGGCCAGTGCGGGCAGCAGGGCCAGCAGCACGGGCAGCGGCCCCATCAACAGGGCCCGCTCGACGGCGCCGGGCACGAAGTGATACACCAGCCGCTGCCAAAATACCAGCAGGGGCAAGTGGTATAAATAAACCCCGTAGCTGCGCTGCCCCACCCATTGCGCCACCGGATGATTCAGCACCTGCCGGGCAACGAAGTGCGGCTTTGTCAGCAACCAGTTGATGGTGCTGAATGCCGCCAGTGCGCCTACACTGACGTAACTCAACTTCCAGGCTGTGGCCCAGGCGCCCCCCGTATCCAGCCACGTATCCAGCCCGGCACATAGCAGCCAGGCCCCGCCTACGTAGTGCCCCCGGGCCAGCCGGCGCAGCCACGCCTCCCCTTGGCACAAGCGCAGCAAGGCCCCCAAAGAGAGCAAATCGAGGCTGGCAGGCAATAGCAAGTGCACCATGCCGGGCCCATACCAGGCCGCCCACACTAGGCGAAAGACCAGGCCACTGACCGCCAGCAGCAGCAGCGCCCACCTCCTGCGGCCCACCAAGCCAAGCACCAGCGGCCACACCAGGTAAAATTGCTCGTCTACCGCCAGGGTCCAATAGTGTCCCACGCCGTCCGGCCAGCCCTTGCCATTGTAAATCAAAAGGTTGGCCCCTGGCAATAAAAACCACCCCGGATGTTCCCGCACCGCGGCCAGCGGCAGCAGCGCGCAGCCGGCCAATGCCAGGTAATACGGCGAAATTATGCGCAGCACCCGGCGAGCGTAGAAAGTGCCCAGGCGGCGCAGCCACGGACCGGATGCCCCCACATAGGCGTTGTATTTCCACGCAATACCTGACACCAGGTACCCACTGAGCACGAAGAACAAACAGCGACCTATCTCGCCCAATGGAAAAGGCGGCTGCAGCCAGTGGTGCATCACTACCACGCCAACCGCCACCGCGCGCAGGCCGCTGAGCTCGGGCCGGTAGGTGAGGGAGGTGGAAGGAGGTGACACTGCGCAAAAGTAGGAAACCAACGGCCGGGAGGATGGCCGCGGCCCGCTCCATTGCCGCCCCGGCAGTTTCCTTTTCGTTGGCAGCCGGCAAGGCTGTTCCGTACCTTTGCAGCCCGCTACTATTTTGCTTGCCGCGCATGAACCCTATCCTGGTGCAGGACTTCTTGGAAATCAGCTACCGGGCCGACCTGGACTTGCTGGTGGGCCGGTGGCTGCGCCCGGTGGAGCTTGCGGAGCTGCAACACGGCTACGCGCTGCTGCTCGATGCGGCCGTAGCAGGCCGGTGCCGCTACTGGCTGCTGGACGTGCGCCGGCGGCAAAACACCCACCAAATTGGGGCTCAGTGGATGGTGACCACCTGGCTGCCGCAGTTGGGGCCCCGATTGGGGGGGCGCACCCGGCTGGCCTATCTCCTGGCGCCCGCGTACCTGCGCAACGAGGCGGCCGACGCGGCGTTTCCGGCGGCGGCGTATTTTGACGACAAGCCCTTTATCGGCGAGCGGTTTATTGAAGAAAAAGACGCCCTGGCGTGGCTCAACGCCGAAGAAAGTACTTGAGCAAGCCCGGAATTGCGGCTTCTATTCTGCTGCTGGTGCCGAAGCAGCGCAGCAATGCCTCTTCTCCGGTTCGGCTCCCGGCCCGCTGGTCCGGCGGTGGCGCGCATCTTTTGCCTCGTAATTTTTCCAGATGTCCGACAAACGCTCCCCCGCCCTTGGCTTCATTTTCGTCACCATTCTGATTGACGTTATTGGGCTGGGCATCATCATTCCGGTGGTGCCCAAGCTCATTCAGCAGCTCACCGGCGAGGGCCTGAGCCGAGCGTCGGAGTACTCGGGCTGGCTCACCTTTGCTTACGCCAGCGCGCAATTTTGTTTCGCCCCGGTCATTGGCGGGCTCAGCGACAAGCTGGGGCGGCGGCCGGTGTTGCTGGCGGCACTGCTGGGCCTGGGCCTCGACTACATTTTTCTCACCTTCGCACCCACGCTCGCCTGGCTTTTCGTGGGCCGCGTAATTGCAGGCATCACCGGAGCCAGCTTCACCACGGCCACGGCCTACATCGCCGACATCAGCACGCCCGAGAAGCGAGCCCAGAACTTTGGGCTGGTGGGTGCTGCCTTTGGCATGGGCTTCATCATTGGGCCGGCGGTGGGCGGCCTGCTGGCTGATTTTGGGTCGCGGGTGCCTTTCATGGTAGCAGCGGGGCTGAGCCTGAGCAATTTCCTGTACGGCTTCTTTGTGCTGCCCGAATCTCTGGCACCTGACCAGCGGCGCCCCTTTGAGTGGCGCCGCGCCAACCCCGTGGCCTCGCTGCTGCGGCTGCGCAACTACCCGGCGGTGCTGGGTCTGGTGGCGGCGTTGGTGCTCATTTACCTGGCGGGCTCGGCCACGCAATCGGTCTGGACGTTTTACACCATGCTAAAATTTGGCTGGACCGAGAAGCTGGTGGGCATTTCGCTGGCGGTGGTGGGCTTGTTTTCGGGACTGGTGCAGGGCGGCCTGGTGCGGGTAGCCATTCCGAAGCTGGGCGCGGCGCGGGCCATTGTCATTGGCCTGGTCTGCTACACCGTGGGATTCGTGCTGTTTGCCTTCGCCTCTCAAGGCTGGCTGATGCTGGTATTTTTGGCGCCATACTGCCTGGGCGGGCTGGCCGGGCCGGCGCTGCAAGGCACGATTTCGAGCCAGGTGCCGGCCAACGAGCAGGGGGAGCTGCAGGGCTCGCTTACCAGTCTCATCAGCGCCACGGGCGTGGTTGGACCACTGGTAATGACCTACTTATTTGGTTACTTTACGCGGCCCGCAGCACCGGTGCAGTTTCCCGGCGCGCCGTTTCTGCTGGGAGCGGTGCTCACGCTGGCCAGCGTGGCCCTGGCGGTGCGCTCGCTGCGCAAACACCCACCGGAAGCCACCGACATAGCCGCCGCCGCCGCCGCACCCGTACATTAGCCTACGGCGCCAGCCCGCTTTGGCTCCGCAGCTTGCGTAATTTGCCCGAATTCCTGCTTTTTGCTCATGTCCACGGAACTCCCTCCTCCCCTCATAAACTTTTCCTACCGCGCTGACCTCGACGTACTGGTGGGCCGCTGGGGCTACCAGCCCGACCCGCGCGAACTGCCCGCCGTGTACCAGCACATGACCGATGTGGCCCTGGAGCGGCAAGCCCGGTTCTGGATGCAGGACATTCGGCGCCGCACCCTCAACGACCCCGCCACTACTGACTGGCTACTAACCAAGTATTTCCCCGAAATGGCGCGGCGCCTGAATGGGCGCCTGTTTGTGGCCTACCTCGTGGGCCCGGCCCTGCACGGGTCTATCATCAGCCAGCCAAGCTACGTCTCGGCCGAAGCGTACGACGACAAGCCGTACGCAATTTCCTTTTTCGGGGACGAAGGCGCCGCCATCCGATGGCTGCAAATTCAGCAAACCGACAAGGTTCGGCATTGAGCACCGGTGCGCGAGCAACCGAGTGTTCCGGTCACGTCTGCACCGTTGCTTAAAAATTTAAAAGCGTTGTCATCCTGAACTTGCGAAGGACCTGCTCACCAACCCACCGTTTGACCTCGACTCAAAGTAAGCAGGTCCTTCGCAAGCTCGAGATGACAACACCTTCAGTTTCCTAAACAAATTTCATTCGAAAAAAGCCTTTTCCGCATTGGAAAAGGCTTTTTTCTTACCCCTGCATTTTTTCAGGTGAAAACCATTTGTTCTTATTACGAAATACTCGTAGTATTACGACACAATCGTAACAAGAACTTGCCGCTCCTATGGAACGCCTTACCCAACCCGAAGAAGACGCCCTGCGTGTGCTCTGGCCCCTGCCCGGCGGGGGCTTCGTGAAAGAAATACTCGAGCACCTGCCCGCCCCGCGGCCGCCCTATACCACGCTGGCCAGCACGCTCCGCAACCTGGAGCGCAAGGCCTACGTGCGCAGCGAAAAGCTGGGCAACTCCTTCCGCTTCGTGCCCCTGATTTCGGCCGATGAGTACCAGCGCCGCTCGCTGGGCACGCTGGTGCAGCAGCATTTTCGGAATTCGTACAAAGAGCTGGTGTCGTTTTTCGCGCAGGACGATAAAATCAGTGCGGCTGATTTGCAGGAGATTATTCAGCTCATCGAAAACAAAAAACCCGAATAGTCATGTCGCCCACCCTGCTCTACCTGCTGAAGGCCAACGGGGCGCTGCTACTGTTCGCGACGGCGTATTTCGGGCTGCTGCGCCGGCTCACGTTTTTCACGCTGAACCGCTTTTACCTGCTGTTTGCGCTGTTCTTCGCGGCCATATACCCGGCGCTGCCCGTGCTCGCGCTACTGCCAGCTGAACTAACCGAATCCACGGCCGCAGTGCTAGTGACTATCGGGCCGGACCTGGCAGGCGCGGTGGCCGGGCCCACGGCCCCGGCGCTCGACTGGGAAATGCTGGCCCTGGGGTTGTATGCGGCCGGCGCTGGGCTGCTACTGGCCCGCCTGTTGGGGCAGCTGCTCTCGTTGGGGCGCCTGCGGCGGACGGCCCGGCCGGCGGTAGTGCGCGGGCAAGCCGTGCGGATTTTAGCGGGCGATGTTAGCCCGTTTTCGTTCTGGCAAACCATCTACCTCAACCCGGCCCGGCACCCAGCCGCTGAGCTGGACGCGGTATTGCGCCATGAGCAGGTGCACGTGCGCCAGTGGCACACCCCCGACGTGCTGCTGGCCCAGGTGGCGCAGGCCCTGGCCTGGTGCAACCCGGCCGCCTGGCTGCTGCGCCGCGCCCTGCTCGACAACCTGGAGTACCTGGCCGACCGCGCCGCCCTGCAAACCGGCCTTGACCGCCGGGCCTACCAATACAGCCTGCTGCGCCTCAGCCACGGCCCGGCCGGGCCTTCGCTCGTTTCTCATTTCACATTTCCAACCCTCAAAAACCGCGTTGTTATGATGAATGCCCCCTTTTCTTCGACCGGACAGCTGTCCCGTTATTTTGTGGCCGGGCCGCTGGTGCTGGCGGTGGCGCTCGGCTTTTCGGCGGCGCGGGCACAGGGCGGCGGACCGGTGGTGCCGGCTTCGATAGCATCAGCCCCGGTCCAAACAGGGCGGACGGCGGCCAAAGCGCCGGTGGCGGCTCCGCAGCTTTTGACCGTAGCGACTAACCAAACGGCCCCAGCGCAAGTGCTGCGTACTGGCGTGGCTTTGGTCACTACCGCCAAAAAACAGCCAATCCAGCGTATTACTACGCCCATTCATTACGTGGATGGTAAACTGTACACGGCCGCCATTGGCGCTATAAACCCCAAAGATATTGCCTCAATTACGGTGTTTAAGGGTGAGAATGCCCGGCAAATAGCGAGGGCAGCAGGCGTGGCGGCGGGCGTTGTCGTGATAACGACCAAGCAGAACCTGAGCCAGCCCGAAGTACTCGCCTTCAACCAGAAGTACGGTGTAGCCACGCCCCCGGCAGCCGAGCCGGCCCAGGGCATAGCCTACCTGGCCGCACCGGCCCTGGCGTACATCACCAAAAACCACCCCGACGCCCGCCTGATTAGCGTAACCGAAATCCGGGCCGCCGACGGCAAAACCCCGCTCTACAAGGCCGAAATAGCGGTGGGCCGCCGCCCGCAATACTTGGTGTTTGACGGGGCGGGCCAGCTGATTCCGTAGTCCAGCCCCTCTTTCCTAACTGCATTATGAACCACTGGATAGTACTACTTGGGGCGGCGCTGGCCGCGGCCCCTGCCCCGCTGTGTGCCCAAACTGGCGCGGCCATCACCATCACGGGCCAGCTGGCGGGCGCCCTGGATTCGGCCACGGTGGCAGTTTTTGAGCCGCAGCCCGGTTTGCCGCTCAACTATTTCTTCACCGAAGGCTTCAATGAGGCCGTGGTGCGCGGCGGGCGCTTCTCGTACCAATTGCACCACGGCCAGGCCGGTTTTGTGCACCTTCAGAACAAGGACGCGCCCCAGGAACTGGTGTTTGTGGAGCCGGGTGCCCGCATTGGCCTGACCACGGCCCCGACGGTGGCCAACGTGGTGCCTCCGGCGCAATTTACCGGCACCAATGCCGCCGCCAACAACCTGATGGCCAGCCGCCAGCTGCTGAACGGCGGCCCGGCCGATGGCCAGCGGTTTGCCACCGTGCTGGCCACCGCGCCCACGGCCGCCGGAGTGCTGCAAGCCCTGCAAAACGAGTTGAAAAAGCCCAACGGGCAGCTGTTGACCGCTTTTCAGCGGCGCGAAATCAGCCCGCTCTGCTACGAGGCGCTGACGGCTGAAACCGAGCAGCGGCTACTTTTTTGGGCTGGCAGCGCGTTGATGGGGCACTTCACTGATTCGGCCAAGGCCGACCTGCACCTGAAAATGCCCCGCGCGGAGGCCCGCAAGCTGGTGGCAGACCTTTTCGCCCGCTACGCCCCTACCCTGCCGCGCTACCGCTACACCACGCTGAGCAATAGCAGCTTGCTGGCCCGGTTCCGGCAGAAGGGCGTGCTGCCGGGGCCGCCACCCGTCGCCCGTACCTGGGGCCGCTATGAAAAGCAGTTTGCCCCTGTGGCCAGCAACCTGGCTCAATACGACTACCTGCCGGCCGCGGCCCAAAGCAATGAGGTGGGCAGTTTACTGCTCACGGCACTGGCCTTCAATGCGATGAGCACGCCCGAGTTTGCGGCCGTGTTTGCCGACTACCGGCGGCTTTTTCCGGCCAGTGCCTACGTGCCCGTGGTTGCGAAGGCACTGAAGGCGGCCCAAACCGCCCCGACGCAGCCTACGACGGTGGCCGGCCAAAACATTACGCTGGGCCGTTTCGAAACCGGCGGCCGGACTTTGACATTCGCCCCGGCGCCGGGCCTCGACACTGTGACTACGCTGGCAGACCTGGTGCGGCAGCAGTTTCGGGGCCGGCCGGTGTTCCTCGATTTCTGGGCGTCGTGGTGCGGGCCCTGCATCGCCGAGTTTCGCCACGAGCCAGCTTTGCACGAGTTTCTGACTCAGAAAGGCATCGACGTGCTCTACGTGTCGGTGGACCAGCCCGGCTTCCGGGAGAAATGGGCGGCGCTGGCGGTGAAAAACAACTTGCGCGGCTACCACTACCTCGCCTCTCCGGCGGTGCAGGAATCACTCAAACCAGTGGTGCCCTACATTCCGCGCTACATGCTATTTGATGGAAACGGCGTGCTGGTGGAAGCCAGTGCCCACCACCCCAGCGACGGCGAAAAACTGTATCGGCAGCTACAAGCGCGGCTGCGGGGCAAGTAGTCACAACGCGCGCGCATCGGGCCCAGGGCTCGTAAAAATTGGTGGCGATTTATGATAAGCCAGGCCCTGCTACGTGCGGGGCCTGGCTTTCACTTATTCGGAACCAAGCCATCAAAAATAAAGTCGGCCGAAACACATGGCGGCGCTGGCGGCATGCGCCCAGCCCTGGCGTGGCACAGACCGGCGGTGGGCGCGCCAGCGGTTGCCGAAGACGATGGTTTCGGGCCGCCAACATTTATTTCGGCGGCGACCAACAAGTTGCAAACCGCCATTATCAGGTTTAGCGTATGCTTGGCTGCTACCCGAGAGCAGTTGGGCTGAAATTCAAATTATTCAATTACTTATCTTTGTCGAATTAAATTTGTAGATTGACTCAGAGAGGCTTAAAATGGGTCTTACCAAACAAATTTCGCTTCGGAAGGCTAGCTAGCAAGCCAGCGTTTTATTGATTTATTAATATCAACTGTTACTATTGGTGAAATACTACTTTTCTATTTGCACGTGGCGGCTGCTGCGGGTTGCTGTTCTGTTCTTAATTGCCTGCGTGAGTGCCCAGGCCCAGGGCGCAGGTGCTCCGCTGCTGCCGAGCGGGCCGGACACGGTGCGCGCCATGCCGGGCGTGGACCTGGAGGAAGTGTACGTGGCGCCGATGGCCATTGACACCAAAGAGTGGCTGCTGCTCAATGCCGACATTCAAAACGAGTTGGGCGGAGCGGTACAAAACCTCTACAACTTCAAGTTCGACCAGGCCGACAAGCAGTTCCGCTCGCTGCGCCGGCGCTACCCGCAGCACCCCATGGCCTACTTTATGCAGGGGCTGAATACGTGGTGGAAAATAATGCCTAGCAACACCCACAACAAGCAGTACGACAAGCTATTCTTTGCCTACATGGATACGGCCATTACCAAAGCCGAAACCATGTACCAGGCCAATTCGCGCAACTACGAAGCCGCATTTTTCCTCTCCGCCGCCTACGGCTTTAGTGCCCGCCTGCACGCCGAGCGCCACGACTGGACCAAAGCTACCGTGAGCAGCAAGCGCGCCCTCACGTATTTGCAAAAAAGCCGCGAGGCCAACGGACTGAGCCCCGAATTTGTGTTTGGCGAGGCCCTGTTCAATTACTACGCCGTGTGGATTGCCGAGGAATACCCCCTGTTGCGCCCGGTGCTGTTGTTTTTCCCGCGCGGCAACCGGGCTACCGGCCTTGCCCAACTCGAAAAAGTAGCTGAAACCGGCTTTTATACAGCCACTGAGGCCCGGTTTTTCCACATGCGCATTCTGGGCAGCAATTCGGAGAACAAAACGGCCGCCGCGCTGGAAGCGGCCCGCTCCCTGGCCAAAGACTTCCCGGACAATAGCTGCTTTCAGCGCGCCTACGCTCAGAACAGCTTTGCCCAGGGCGAGCTGGCCGAGTGCGAGCGCACCAGCCGCGACATTCTGGCCAAAGTGAACCGCGGCCTGCCCGGCTACGAAGCATTCAGCGGCCGAATGGCCTCTTTTTACCTCGGCTACGTGGAACAGCACCGCCACCGCAACCCGGCCGCCGCCCAGGACTATTACCGGCGCTGCATGGTGTTCTGCGAAACGGCGGGCCAGGTGAAGGGCGGCTTCTACCTGTTTTCGGCGGCCAACCTGGGCCGGCTGTCCGCCGCCGATAACAACGCTGCCGACGCCCGGCGCTACTACCGCCTGGTACTCGAAAAAGCCGAGCGTCGGTCGGACCTGCACAAGGAAGCCCGGAAGTACCTGAAAAAGCACACTCCCGCATCAGCCAGCATCACCAACATGGCGCTGGGCAAGTAGCGCGCCTTGTCGATAGCTCACCAAACGGCCCCGTTCTAACCTCATCGGAGGCCGGAACGGGGCCGTTTTGTACGCTTAATTTTCTAGCCTTCCATCACCTGACTTTGGCGGTTGATGGACTCCAGATGCACGGCGGCGAGGTATTGGGCCACGAAATCGGTGGTGAGGCCCACCGACTGGCCCTGGCGCGTGGCGCGCTCCAGCACCTCGTTCCAGCGGGCGGTTTGCAGAATGGTGATGTCGTTGTCTTTTTTGTACTGTCCGATTTTCTCGGCCACGCCCATACGCCGACCCAGCAGCTGCATAATCTCGGCGTCGAGCTGATTGATTTGCTCGCGGAAGCTGGCCAGCGCCGTCAGAAACTCGCGCTGGTCGGTGGTTTCGTGGCGCCACACTAGGCCTTCAATCAGGTCGCGCAGTACTTCAGGGGTGATTTGCTGCTTGGCATCGCTCCAGGCATTATCGGGGTCAATGTGGCTTTCTATCATCGTGCCATCGAAGCCCAGGTTGAGGGCCTGCTGGGCTACGGCGGCCAGCGTGTCGCGCCGGCCGCAAATGTGGCTGGGGTCGCAGAGCAGTGGCATTTCGGGCAGGCGGCGCTTCATCTCAATGGGCAAGTGCCACATCGGCGCGTTGCGGAAGTCGGTATTGCCGTAGCTCGAAAACCCCCGATGAATCAGGCCCACATGTTCCAAGCCGGCTTTTTGCAACCGCTCCACGGCGCCCATCCATAGCTCCAACTCGGGGTGAATAGGGTTTTTGACGAGCACGGGCACGTCCACGCCGCGTAGGGCACTGGCAATTTCCTGCACCGAAAACGGGTTGCCGGTGGTGCGCGCGCCCACCCACAAAATATCGATTCCGAAGGCCAGGCAGTCTTCCACGTGCTTGGCGGTGGCCACCTCCACGGCCACGGGCAGGCCGGTGAGCTCGCCGGCTTTTTTCAGCCAAGGCAGGCCCTTGGTGCCCACGCCCTCAAACATGCCGGGCTTGGTGCGCGGCTTCCAGATGCCGGCGCGCAGGGCCTGCACCTTGCCGGTAGCAGCCAGTCGCTGGCAGGTTTCCAAAACCTGCTCTTCGGTTTCGGCCGAGCAGGGGCCCGAAATGAGGAATGGCTTGTCGTCGGGCTGGCGGTTAAACAGCGCGGATTTCATCGTTGGTATCATGGGATTGGGATTGGTTTGCTGATGCATGTTGGTTAAAAACTCCCCTACTTGGTAAGGAGGGGAGTTGGATGCGCTGCTTTCAGGGCAGGATTTTGCGGATGTGGTTGGCTTGCTGAATTTTTTCACTGAGGCCTTGGTAATCCTCTTTCGCCAGCAGCTCACGCAGGTGCTGAAGCTGGTGCAGATGCTCGTCAAGCACATCGAGCACATTCAGCCGGTTTTGGCGAAAAATGGGCACCCACGTCGCCGGAGAGCTTTTGGCCAGGCGCACCGTGGACTCGAAACCCCCACTGGCCAAGTCGAAAATCCGCTGTTCCTCTTTCTCCTTTTCCAGCACCGTGAGGGCCAGCGCAAACGAGGTGATGTGCGAGATGTGCGACACGTAGGCCGTGTGCAGGTCGTGGTCGGCGCCATCGAGGTAGAGCAGGCGCATGGGCAGCGCCTGCAACAGCTGCTCCACGGTGCGCACGGCATCGGCGTCGCTGCGGTGCGCGTCGCAGATAACGACGGTTTTACCTTCAAACAGACCATTTATGGCAGCCTCGGGGCCCGAATGCTCGGTGCCGGCCATGGGATGCACGGCCACGAAGCGGCCCCGGTTGGGGTGCTGGGCCACGGCCGCCAGCAGCGCCTGCTTAGTCGAGCCCACGTCAATAACCACTTGATGCGCGGCCACGGCGTCGAGCACCGGCGGCAGCACCGTCACCATGGCGTCCATGGGCACGGCCACCACGATGAGGTCGGCCCGGTACACGGCGCTGGCCAGGTCGGCTTCTATTTCATCCACCAGCCCCAGCTCCAGCGCCCGACGGGCGTGGACTTCGCTGGCTTCTACCCCAATGAGGTGCCGGGCGATGCCGTGTTGGCGCAGGCTAAGCGCTAGGGAGCCGCCGATGAGGCCCAGACCGATGATGGTAACGTTCATATTTGGCAAGCAGTAAATTCTTGTTAACTATCTGTCAACCTGAGCTTGCGAAGGCCCTTATCGCGCCCGCACCAATTGTGACTACTGCGAATTGTTCTCTTGTGACAAAGTCCTTCGCAAGCTCAGGATGACAGGTGGGAGTTTGCGCGGAAGCGGACCAGCGCCTCGCGCAGCACGCTTTCCGGCTGGCACAGGCTGACGCGGATGTACCCGAGCCCGTTGCTGCCGAAGATGCCGCCCGGCGTGAGAAACACTCGCGCATGGGCCAGCACGGCATCGCTCAAAGCGTAGCCATCGGCGAAGTCGGCAGGCACGGCGGCCCAAATGAACAGGCCCACCTGGCCCAGCGCGGGTTCGCAGCCCAGGGCGCGCAGCAATTCCACCACCAACTCACGCCGGGCGCGGTAGGTAGCATTCAGCTCCGCAAACCAGTCGGGCCCCAGGGCCAGAGCCGCCACCGCCGCCTGCTGCACTCCCAGAAACATGCCCGAATCCATGTTGCTTTTAAAACGGAGCACGGCGGCCAGCAAATCGGCGCGGCCCACCAGCATCCCAACGCGCCAGCCAGCCAGGTTGTGCGATTTGCTCAGCGAGTTCAACTCCAGGGCCACTTCACGGGCGCCGGGCACGGCCAGCAAGCTGATGGGCGGGGTTTCGTTCAGAATGAAGCCGTAGGGGTTGTCGTGCACCAGCAGGATTTCGTGCCGGCGGGCAAAGTCCACAAGGCGCGTGAGGAAGGGCAGGTCGGCGGCCGTGCCGGTGGGCATGTGCGGGTAGTTCACCAGCATCAGCTTCACCCGCGAAAGGTCGGTGTGGGCCAGCGCCTCTAAATCGGGCAGCCAGCCGGTGGCGGCCGTGAGGTCGTATTCCCGCACTTCGGCCCCGCAGATTTCGGCCACGGCGCGGTACGTGGGGTAGCCGGGGTTGGGAATGAGCACGGCATCACCAGCTTCGAGAAACGTCATGGCCACGTGCATCAGGCCCTCTTTAGAGCCCAGCAGCGGCATGATTTCGGAGGCCGGGTCCAGCGCCACAGCGTAGTGGCGCTGGTAAAAATCGGCCATCGCGCCGCGCAGGGCCGGCGTGCCCTGGTAGCCCTGGTAGCCGTGGGCGTTGGGCAGCACCGCGGTGGCCGTGAGGGCGGCGGTCACGCTGGGGTGCGGCGGCAAATCGGGACTGCCAATGCCTAGGTTGATGATGTTGGCGCCGGCCGCGTTGAGGGCAGCCAGCTCGCGCAGCTTGCGCGAAAAATAGTACTCGCCGGTGTGGGCCAGGCGGCTGGCAACGGGCACGTGCAGGCGGGTTTCTGGAGTTGTCATGATTTTTAAGCCAATTGTGCCGCTGCTGAGACGGCCGTGGTTTCGGTGGGCGCGGTGTTCCACTGCCCGCGACGGTAGGTGCCCAGCACGCGCAGCTCTTCGGTTACGGAGGATAAATCGGCCAGTAAGGCTTCCAGCTGGGTGCCGCTTTCGAACTCCACATCGGCGTGGAAGCCGTAGTGCCAGGCTTGGCTGGGGCGCGGGCACGACTGCAGCTTGCTCAGGTTGAGGCCGTGCGTGGCCACGCGGGTGAGCACGGCCGCCAGGCTGCCCGGCGCGTGGCTGGTATAAAAATAAAGCGACGCTTTATCGGCCTGCGGGTCGGGTTGGGCGGTGTCGGCGCGCTCCAGCACCAGGAAACGGGTGTAGTTATGCGGGTCGTCGTGGATGGCGGGCGCCAGGATTTGCAGGCCGAATTGCTCGGCGGCCTGGGCGCCGGCCACCACGGCCACGCCCGGCGGGCGGGTTTCGGCCAGCAACTGGGCGCTGTGGCCGGTATCGTCGGTTTCGACCAGCTTCCAGTGCGGGTGGCGGTCCAGAAAATCGCCGCACTGGCGCAGGGCCATGGGGTGCGAGTGCACGGCTTGCACCTGGGCCAGCGTGGTACCGGGCAACGCCAGCAGATGCTGATGGATGGGCAGATACACTTCGCCGGTTACCCGCACGGCGTGGCGTTCCAGCAACAGGTAATTGGGCAGAATGCTGCCGGCCAGCGAGTTTTCCATGGCCATGAGGCCGGCCCCGGCGGTGCCCTGCACCACGTGGGCCACCACCGCGGCAAAGGTGGCGCAGGGTAGCAGCGCGGGCGCGGCCCCGAAATACCGGCGGGCAGCCACTTCGTGAAAGCTACCCTGGAAACCCTGAATGGAGACGTGCGTGGGCATGGTGTTAGTTGCTGGTTGCTGGTTATCGGGGGCCTGCTAACGGCCAACTAATTTTTTGGCAATAAAAAAGGACCTCCGTTGTGCGGGGCCCTGGGGTTGTTGGCAGCGAGTGTGGTGGTTAACACTGGCAACAGCGGGCCGGCTTCTTCGGATAGAAGAAGTAGTAGGCGTAATAAAAAAAGACCGGTTGCGTGGGTAGCATCGAAAAATGGGCATTAAAAAAGCGCCTTCTCGGAGAACGAGCGGCGCTGGCAATGTTTGTTGGATTAGCTACAAACGGCGGCTCGTTCTACGCGGTGGCGTAGAAGTAATAGCAGCCAAAAAAGTAGCGCGTCTGGAGCATGCGGGTGGCGAATGGGCTGGCAAGGTAGGCAGGAGTTTGGGAAATGCAAATTCACCGGGGTGTAATTATTAATTTCCTGGTTCGTCGGGCGGCGCGCACCATGACGGCCTTTTTGCCCGGCTACTGGCCTACTTCCACCACCCGCTGCAACAACCAAAGACCCCAAAAACAAGTTAAACCAACTTCGCACTGTCCGAAAACGTCCCCCATGCCCAAGCTATTTGAACCCCTTGCCCTGCGCGGCATTACCCTCAAAAACCGCATTGCGGTATCGCCCATGTGCCAGTACAGCAGCGTCGACGGCTTTGCCAATGACTGGCACCTGGTGCACCTGGGCGGGCGCGCCGTGGGCGGTGCCGGCCTCATCATCAGCGAAGCGGCGGCCGTGTCGCCGGAGGGCCGCATCAGCCCCGACGACCTCGGCATATGGAAAGACGAGCACCTGCCCATGCTCCAGCGCATCACCGCTTTTCTGTCGGCGCAGGGCAGCGTGCCCGGCATTCAGCTGGCGCACGCCGGCCGCAAAGCCAGCACCTACAGCCCCTGGAAAGGCGACGGTGCCGTGCCCGAGAGCGCAGGCGGCTGGCCTGTGGTGGGCCCCAGCGCCGTGGCTTTTGCCGACAACTACCCGCAACCCACCGCACTCGACGCGGCCGGCATCGGCAAAGTGGTGGCCGATTTCCGGGCGGCCGCTGCTCGCTCGCTGGCGGCGGGCTTTCAGGTAATTGAGCTGCACGCGGCGCACGGCTACTTGCTGCACGAGTTTCTGTCGCCGCTGAGCAACTACCGCACCGACGAATACGGCGGCACCTTCGACAACCGCATCCGCCTGCTGCTGGAAGTAACGGCCGCCACCCGCGAGGTGTGGCCCGAAGAGCTGCCGCTCATCGTGCGGATTTCGGCCACCGACTGGACCGAGGGCGGCTGGAACGCCGACGAAGCCGTGCAGCTAGCCGCTATGCTCAAAACCCGCGGCGTGGACCTGATTGACTGCTCCACCGGTGGCAACGTACCCAAGGCGCCCATTCCCGTGGGTCCTGGCTACCAGGTGCAGTTTGCCGAGCGCATCAAAGAAGAAGCCGGTATTTTGACCGGTGCCGTGGGCCTCATCACCACGCCCGCCGAGGCCGAGGCCATTCTAGCCAACGGCCAGGCCGACCTGGTGCTGCTGGCCCGCGAATTCTTGCGTGAGCCGTATTTCCCGCTGTTTGCAGCCCACGAACTGGGCATCGAAATGCCTTGGCCGGTGCAGTACGAGCGGGGCAAGCCGCGGAGGCAAGCCCCGGCCGGGCAGCGGTAGCGCAGTGTAGCGCAGTATAGCGCGGACTTTGTAGTCCGCGTCCCCGCGCCGTGAAAGTCATTTGGATTTCTGCCGGGGGCGCGGACTACAAAGTCCGCGCTACACTGCGTGCCCACTTGGCCGTGACCAGCAGCTGGCCCAAGTGCCGCGTGGTGTGCTCGGCGGCATGGGTAAGGAGGCCGATGAGGGAGGACGGGACCTGCGCCCGGCCTACGCCGCGCACTTCGGTCAGGCTGCTCGCATTAGTGTTGCTCAGCTGCTGCAGTGCCGCGTCTACCTCCTGACTGAACCGCTGCACTAGGCGCGTCACCGCGTCCGGGGTGATGGGCAGTGGCGGAATTTCGGCATCGAAATCGGCAAATTGACTTGCTGTCAACGGCTCGGCGCGGGCGTAGGTGAGCAGGCGGTTGAGCACGCCGGCCAGGTGCTGGAGGTGAAAGCCCACGGACGCCACGCCGCCGGGCCGCTCGTTGAGCAGCTCGGCCGGGAAATCGGCCAGAGCGGCATTCAATTCTTCGCGGGCTTGCAGCAGGGCGTGGGCCACGGGCTGCAGCAGCGGGGGCACGCCCGGCAAAGGGCCGCGCAGCCATACTTCCAGGAGTTGAGGGGCGGGCATAAAGTGGCTTGGGGAAACTATGGATGGAAGGTGACTGTACTATTTGCCCAAGGTTACGACAAGGCCCCGCAATGGACCTTACTTTTGTGCTTATGTCAGGTATTAACGATGCGCTGCGCGCCGCTGTCGACCAGTTCGGCACTCCCCTTTACGTGTATAACTCCGCGACCATCACCGGTCAGTACGAAAAACTTGTAAAAGCTTTTTCGGGGCATAAAACGCGGTTTTTCTACGCCTGCAAGGCGCTGAGCAACGTGAGCATCCTGCGCCACATCCACAGCCTGGGCTCGGGGCTCGACTGCGTGAGCATCAACGAGGTCCGGCTGGGCCTGCACGCGGGCTTTGCGCCCGACGATATTTTGTTCACGCCCAACAGCGTGACGTTTGAGGAGTTGGTCGAAGCCAAGAACCTGGGCGTGAACCTCAACATTGACAATATCTCGCTGCTGGAGCGGTTCGGGGCCACGTTTGGCAGCTCCTATCCGGTGTGCGTGCGCCTGAACCCGCACATTGAGGCGGGCGGCAACTATAAGATTCAAACCGGTCACATCGACAGCAAGTTTGGCATCAGCATTCACCAGCTGCGCCACCTGGAGCGCGTGGTGAAAGGCACCGGCCTGCACGTGA
>JAYSZD010001101.1:0-6156 GCA_043738185.1 Hymenobacter sp.
CGCGCTGGCGCCACCGTCACGCTCATCGTGCGCGGCTCCGCCATCAGCGACTCCGTGAAGTACTGGATTCGTCCCGACCTCATCAACCGCATTGCCGAAGGCCGCATCACCGCCCACTTCAACGCCACCATCACCGCCATTCACCCCGCCGCCGTGGACATCCACACGCCCGACGGCCCGCTCAGCATTCCCACCACCTTCGTGTACGCCCTCACCGGCTACCACCCCGACGAGGCCCTGCTCGGCCGCCTCGGCGTGGAACCCGACCCCGCCGACGAGGCCCGCGCCCCGCTCTTCGACCCCGCCACCCATGAAACCACCCGGCCCGGCCTGTTCGTGGCCGGCACCGTCTGCGGCGGCCGTGCCACCAGCCGCTGGTTTATCGAGAACGGCCGCTACCACGCCCAACTCATCGCCGCCCATCTGGCCACGCAAGTAGCCAGTTGAAAACGTAAAAAGGCTGCCCCAAATGGAGCAGCCTTTTTCGTTGCGGGGTGGCAGCGGGAGCTAGCGCGCCGTAAAAGTCAACTCGCCGGCCACGCCGGGGCCGCCGGCGTTGGGGTCGCTTAGCACCAGCGAGGTGGCGTTAAGGGTAGTCATGTTACCTTCCGAAACGTCGCCTTCGGGGTCCGTAAATTTCAACTTGGTTTCATTGGTGGTGAATTCCCACTTGCCGGTTGCTGTCTGCGGCTCGGTTTGGTCGCAGCGTGTAGCACCTTGGTCAAAAGTGGCCGACTTATTCGCGTTAAACTTAATTAAGTCGTCTTTCTCGCAAGCGTCGATAAAGGCATAGAAACTGGTGCCACCTATTTTGATGTCCGTCAGGCGCCAGCTTTTGGCCGTCAACAGGTCGGTTTTGGTGGGGGGAGCAGGAGCGGGCTCGCTGTCTTTTTTGCAGCTTACCGTCAGGGCTGCCATGGCGGCTAGCAGGACGTAAGTAGAAAGGCTTTTCATTAGAGAGAGGAATAAAACCTAAAGCATTGTGCTTAGGCATCAGCAAATCTAACTGCTCAATCATCAAATAAGCTAACCATTGAGTTGAACTATTGCTGCCCCGCTGTCTGCCCAACCGCCCTGAACGCAAACAAGCGCCTTCCCGGGCAGGAAGACGCTTGTTGCATGCCGGAAAAATCGACTCGGTTACGGGAATTTCACGCCGCGGTAGGCGCTGGCATCTACGCCGGGCACGGCTGCGCCGTAGGTGGCGTTGATGACCTTAATCATCTCGTTGGCAATAACCGCGTAGCCGCGCGGCGTGGGGTGCACACCGTCAAGCGAGAACAGGTTGCCCGACACGAAAGCCGCGCTGTTGTTTACGCCATTGATGGCCAGGCCATTGCGGGCCACGCCGTTGAAGAACGTGTTGGCATCGAATACGGCGAGGCCTTTGCTGCGGCCCACTTCCGTGATGATGGCATTCAGCTCGGTGGTGCGGGACTGGACTCTGCCAACCTCTACTGCGTCGAGAACTAGGTTGCTAGGCAGTGGATTGGGCGGAACTGCCCCAGCTATGCCGGCCGCCTGAGCCGCTGAAATGCCTGGGATAACAATGCCAAAGCCGCGCGGGAATGGGTTGGCCGTAGTCGACGGCGTGCCCACCGCCGAGCTGGCGGTCAGCAGAAGCAGGTCGGCGGCCGTGGCCGCGCGCGTTACCACCGCGCCGGAAGCATCAAGTGCTTGAATGTACAAGCCAAAGCGAATGCTGCCAATCTGGGCCGCCGTCAGGCCCAGGGGAGCCGCCGTGAGTCCGGCGATGATGCTGGCCGGCACGGGTACGGCCGAAAGCGAAGCATTGACCGCCGCCGTAGATACCGTTGTAAACAGCGGCACGTTGGCCACGTTCGGAATGGTGGCTACCAGCCCTTTGGCCCCGCCGGCCGTCAGCACGTTGGTGATTTCCGTGTACTTGGCCCGGAAATCGGCGGGGTCGGAGAGCGGAGCGGCCGTGCCGCCGGAGCCGGCGTAGCCCAGCACGTCGTTGTTGCCCAGCCAGTTGGTGAAGAAAGTGGGCTTGATGGTAGCCACCCGCTCTTGCACGTACTGGGTATAGGAGCGAGGGTCGTTGGCGGCCAGCAGGCGCTCGAAGAACGGGTTGAAGCCGAGTGGGTTGTTGAAGCCGTATCCGGGGGTCGCGATGTCGGCCACGCGAATGCCGGGTACGCCCAGGTTCTGGTTGTCTGTGCCAGTGTAGCGCACCAGCAGCGGCGTGCGCCCATCGGCCCCAAGGCCCACTACGCCGTTGGGAGCCACCTGGCTCAGCACGGGCGTTGCGCCATTAAAGCCGGTAATGGTGAGGTAGCCGCTGCCATTGGCGTTGGCTTCCGGAAATACGGGCTGCACGAAGTTGCCGCCGCCTACTTTCTGAAACTGCTGAGCCAGGAGGGCCGGAAATGACTGCAGCTGGCCTTCGCGGTACACGCCGTTGTCGCCAAAACCTGCCGTGAGCGAGTTGCCGACGGCAATGTAGCGGCTGAAATCAGCCTGACCGGCGCTGGACTTCGGGTCGTCGTTCAGGTCGGGCTGGCAGCCGCCGAGCGCGAGGCCCAATAGCGCCAGAAATGGTGCGGAACGTTTGAAAATAAGGTTCATACGAACAGGATACTAGCGAAGTGAGACTTAGAAATTGTAGCGCAACCCGATGCCGGGAATGCTGATGTTGGTGCGGTAGGTGCCGGCCACGCGGTCGGTAGTACCATTGTTAAGCAGGTCGGCTTCGGTCTGCGTCCGCTTCAGAATGGCCTGGAACATAAAGGAAGCGTCCACGCCAAAGTTCTCGGTGATGTTGTAGCCCACGCCGGCCGTGCCAATGAGGCGGTCGTTGTCGGGGGTTTCGGGTGTCACGTAGCCGTCTTTCACCGGCGACATGTCGAAGGCACCGCCCAAGCGCAGGGCCAGCTTGTCGTTCACTTTGTACTGGCCACCTACGCGGAAGGTCAAGGCGTCTTCATACGAGCGTTTTGACTCCGAGAACGTGCCGGTGCCCACCTGCGCGGGGGCGCCGTCTTTCTTAAAGTCGAAGCGCAGCGAGCGGTACTCGCTCCACTGCGTGAAGTTTACGTCGAGGCCGATGGTGAGCTTGTCGTTGGGCATGATGCCGATGCCCGCGTTGAAGGTAGCGGGCAGTGGCAGGGTGGCGTCGAACTTGTCGCCTACGAAACGCCCCTGGAGCGCGGGCGTGATGCCCGATACGGTCACGTCGCCGCCTTCCACTTTGGCGTCGATTTTGGAGCGGTAGCTCAGGCCCACGCTGAGCTTGTCGGAGGGCTTGAAGAAAATGCCGGCGTTCACGCCGAAGCCGGTTTTGGTTTTTCCGTCCAACTCAATCCGGCCTTCTGCCGACGGCAGCGAAACGGCGCGCTGCAGGTTCACCGAGCCCGTGGTGAGAATCATCAGGCCCGCGCCCACGCTCAGTTGGTCGGTGAGGGCGTAGCTAACGGTGGGCTGCACGTAAATGGCGCGCAGGGTAATTTCGGAGAGCGAAAAGCGGCCTTCCCAACCGTTTTCGTACTTCAGCGTCGAGCCATAAGGCGTGTACACCGAGATGCCGGCGCGGAACTTACCCTCCTTCGGGCCAAAGCTAGCGTAGAGGTTGAACGGCGTCACGGTGGTGTTTTCGAGCTGACGCTGCTCGCCGCCCGAAATGGGCCGGAAGGCCAGGCGGGCAAAGGTGGCGCTCACGCCCACCTGCACGCCGTTCTGGCGCAGCATGGCCATGGCACCGGGGTTCATGAACTGCGCGGCCTGTTCCATGGAGAGGCCCACGCCTACTCCGCCCATGCCAATGCTCTGCTGGCTGGGCAGGTAAACCTGGAAGCCGCCTGCGTGGGCGCTCGACGCGCCGACCAGGATTGCCCCGCCCGCAAGGAGTAGTGTTTTTACCGTCATATTAATACAGAAAATTTAGGGTGGTTGGGATGTAGGGCTAAAAGTAACGGAAAATTTCAAGTGAAGTGTTAGGCTAGCCGAATAATTTATCCCCTCTGCAATCGTTTGTTAGCGCATTCGCCTGCCGTGACGCCAACCCGTACCTTTACGCCCATGATTCTTCGCGCCGACCACCTCGTTAAAAAGTACAAAGCCCGCACCGTAGTTAACGACATGTCGGTCACGGTGGAGCAGGGCGAAATCGTGGGCCTGCTCGGGCCCAACGGAGCCGGCAAAACCACCTGCTTCTACATGATGGTGGGCATGGTGAAGCCCAACGCGGGCCGCATTTTTCTCGACGACACCGAAATCACGACCATGCCCATCTACCAGCGGGCGCGGCTGGGCGTGGGCTACCTGGCACAGGAAGCCAGCGTGTTCCGCGACCTGAGCGTGGAGGAAAACATCATGGCCGTACTCGAAATGACGAGTATGAAGAAGGACGCCCGCCGCGATAAAGTGGAGGAAATGCTCGAAGAGTTTAGCCTGACCCACGTGCGCAAAAACCTGGGCAAGGTGCTGAGCGGCGGCGAGCGGCGGCGTACCGAAATTGCCCGCGCCCTGGCCGTGGACCCCAAATTTGTGTTGCTTGACGAGCCCTTCGCCGGCGTCGACCCCATCGCGACCGAAGAAATCCAGGGCATCGTGTCCAAGCTCAAAGGCCGCAACATTGGCGTCCTCATCACCGACCACGACGTGAATTCCACCCTCAGCATCGTGGACCGCGCCTACCTGCTTTTCGAAGGTAAGCTCCTGAAAGCTGGCACCGCCGAAGAGTTGGCCAGCGACGAAACCGTGCGCCGCGTGTACCTGGGCAAAAACTTTGAGCTTAAGCGCGCCGTGTGAGCCAGTCGAAAATTAAAAATTGAGAATTAAAAAATTAAAAATGAACTGGTTACGAGTGGTTAAAGGCCAGCATTACGAATGCTCGCCCTGCATAACTTTTAACTTTTAATTCTCAATTTTTAATTAAAAAATAGATGCTCGACCAGCTTCTTGCCACCGCCGTTCAATGGAGTAGCTTGCCTCGGCTGGCTCGCCTGCGCCAGCAGCCACTTGAGGTGCAGGCCAAACTGCTGGGCGGATTGCTGAGCCGGGCGCAGGGAACCGAGTGGGGCCGGCGCTACGGCTTTAAAGAACGGCTGACGCCGGCCGAGTTTGCCCGGCGTGTGCCCGTGAGCACCTACGAGCAGTTGTATCCGGAAATAGAAAAGGTGCTGCGCGGGCAGCCCGACGTGCTCTGGCCCGGCCGGCCGCAGTGGTTCGCCAAATCGAGTGGTACCACCAACGACCGCAGCAAGTACCTCCCCGTCACGGCCGAAGCCCTGCACGAGTGCCACTACCGCGCCGGGCGCGACATGCTGGCCCTGGCCACCCACTTCTACCCCCAGGAGCGGCTGCTGACCGGCAAAACCCTGTCGCTGGGCGGCGCCCACTCGGCCAATCCGTTCCGGCCCCAGGAGCCCGATTCCCGCACCGGCGACGTGTCGGCCATTATCATGCAGCAGCTGCCATGGTGGGCCGAGCAAATGCGCACGCCGCCGCTGGCGCTGGCCTTGCTGGATGAATGGGAAGAGAAAATCGAGCGCGTCGCCGCCCACGTTCTCACCCAGGACGTGCGCGTGCTGGCCGGCGTGCCCACCTGGATGGTGGTGCTGCTGCGCCGCGTGGTAGCACTGGCCGACGTGCCCGACATCACGCACGTATGGCCGCACCTGCGGCTGTTTCTGCACGGCGCGGTGGCCTTTGGGCCCTACCGCGAGCTGTTTCGGCAGCTTATTCCCGATGCGCGCATGCGCTACCTCGAAATATATAGCGCCTCCGAAGGCTACTTTGCCCTGCAGGACCAGCCCGAAAGCGAAGACCTGCTGCTGCTACTCGACCACGGTATTTACTACGAATTCCTGCCCGCCGACCAGTGGGCCAGCCCGGCCCCGCAGCCCGTGCCGCTGGCCGCCGTGGAGCTGCACCGGTCCTACGCCTTGGTTATCAGCACCAACGCCGGCCTGTGGCGCTACCTCGTGGGCGATACTGTGCGCTTTACCTCGCTGGCCCCGTACCGCGTGCGCATCACCGGGCGCACCAAGCACTTCCTCAATGCCTTTGGCGAGGAAGTCGTGATTGAGAACGCTGAGGCGGCCGTGGTGGCGGCCAGCCGGGCCGTGGGCCGGGCCGTGGGCGACTTCACGGCGGCTCCCGTTTGGTTTGCGGCTGATAACTCCTCGCGGGGTG
>JAYSZD010001102.1:0-6152 GCA_043738185.1 Hymenobacter sp.
ACGGCGTAAAAAAGGCCGCTTCACTCACTGAAGCGGCCTTTGAAACCAAGTGCAGATGGCTAGCTTACCGGCTGCGGGTGTTCTGCCCGCGCTTGGGCAGGCGCGTCGGCTACTGCCGGTGAGCCGCCCTTGCGCCCACGCTGCCACACGCTCAGCCCAAAGCCGAAGGTCATGAGCAGCGTGCCACTCCAGAGCAGGTTGATGAAGGGCTTCTCCATCGCTTTCAGGATGACGTAGTCTTTTTGAGTGGTGCTCACGGCGAAGGTGAACTTGCCGGCCGTGGGGTCGATGTTGGTGAGGCTCAGGCGCACGCCCAGGTCGTCTACCTCGTCGGGCACGCGGCCCACCAGGCGGTTGCGCACCACAAACACGGGGTGCACGTGGTACTGGCGCTTCTCGCCGTGCACTATCATGTCGGCCTGCAGGGCAAGGTCGCCTTTCTGCAGGTTGAGGCCGGCGGTTTCGTGGGCCGGCTCAATGGCCCGGAACACGGCAAAGTAGTCGTTGAGAAAAATAGTGTCGCCCACGGCCAGCACATGGTCTTTTTCTTCGCTCCACTGCTTTTCCTTGCGGGGGTCGAGCACGGAGCTCACATGCGAGTAAATGTCGTGGGTCAGAAATTGCTTAACGGCGGGCGAGGCCAGCAGGCCGCCTTCGCCCATCTCATCGTTCACCTGCGCCCGTGGATAGAGCGCAAACTCTTTGCCCGTTTCCCGCTCTTTGTAATTGATGCGGTAGTAGGTGTTTTCGGGTAGGATGTCCACGGTATCACCGGTAGCGTAGTAGGTTTTGCCCCCGGCCACGATGGGCGACCGCGCCAGCGCCTTGTACTCGTCGTCGGTGCGGAACAGGAACTGCTTGTCCACGTAGCCGGGCACGCCGGGCACGTCGAAGAACTGGCCGGTGTAGGTGAGGTCGTAGCCCTGCATCTGCGTGGTTTCGTTGCGCCACAGCAGCACGTTGTCGCGGTTCAGCGACTCGTCGAACTCGCGCGAGTAAAGCAGGCCCGACACGTTGCGCGAAATAATGTTTGAATAGCCCGACGAGGCCAGAATACCCAGCAGCATCAGCGCAATGCCCAGGTGGGCCACCGCCCCGCCTGATAGGCGTACCCCCCGCCGCAGCAGATTGAAGATGGTACCGAAGTTGGCCAGTACCCCAAACAGGCCCGCCAGCGTGAGTGCGATGTAGGCCGGCGTAATGGTGAGGCCGTTGTAGCGCACCAGCAGCACCACCAGCGCCGTGCCCAGCAATGTGAGCAAGGTAGGCGCGGTAAGGGAGTTCACCAGCGTGGTTTTGTCGTTGCGCTGCCACCACATGATTTGGGCCAGGCCCGAAAGCAGGGCCACCAGCACGCCCATCCAGAGCTGGGCCTTGGAGTAGTGGGCAATCTGGTCGGCGGGCAGGGCCACGTTGGTTTTAATGCCCAGCAAGCCCATAAAGGAATTATAAACCGGGATGCTGGTGGTGAACAGCACCTGAAACGCGCCCAGGCACAGCACCGTAGCACCCACGAATACCCACAGCTCGGGGTTGTAAAGCGTCAGCTCTTTCTCCGAAATCGGAATTTCTTTCCACCGGTACACCAGCAGGGCAATGGCCAGCACCGAGAATACGGCCATGTAGATAAACAGCTGGCCGGACAGGCCCAAATCCGTGAACGAGTGCACGGAGGCGTTGCCCAGCACCCCGCTCCGGGTAAGGAAGGTGGCGTAAAGAATCAGCACGAAAGTGGCTATCACCAGCGCAAACGAGGTGCGCAGGCCGGTGCGGCGCTTTTGCCAGAGCACCATGCCATGCAGCGAGGCCACCAATACCAGCCAAGGAATGTACACGGCGTTCTCCACCGGGTCCCAGTTCCAGTAGCCGCCAAAGTTCAGGGTTTCGTAGGCCCAGTAAGCGCCCATCATCACGCCGATGCCCAGCACGCCGCCGCCAATGAGCGTCCAGGGCAACGCCGGTTTCACCCAGGATGTTAACTCACGCTTCCAGAGGCCGGCAATGGCGAAGGCGAAGGGTACCAGGGTCAGGGCAAAGCCCAGGAACAGCGTGGGCGGGTGAATCACCATCCAGTAGTTCTGCAACAGGGCGTTGAGGCCGGTACCGTCTTTGGGTACGAAGTCGGGGTTCAGCTTGAATACCGGCAGGTCGGTCATAAAGTCGCGCAGCAGAATAAACGGCGACGAGCCGATTTTAACATCGCCGAGCACGACGCCGAGAATCATGCTCACCAAAAACAGCTGCACGCCGCTGAAAATGGCCATTACCGGCGCCTCCCACTTGCGGTTGAAGCGCATGATGAACAGGCCCAGCACCACGTGCCAGAAAATCCAGAGCAGGAAGCTGCCCTCCTGGCCTTCCCAGAAACAGGAAATCATGTACTCCACCGGCAGGTGGTTGGAGCTGTGGCTCCAGGCGTAATAGTACTCGTAGCGGTGGGCCTGAATGATGTTGAACAGGCACCCGATGACAGTGAACACGGCCAGACCGTGCACGAAAAAGGCGCCACGCGCCACGCGCAGCCAGGAGGTATCGTCGTTGCCCAGCGCCCGGCCCCGCGTGGCCTGGAAGTAGCTGTACGCGGCCACTAAGGCCGCCGCAAACGCCACGATGACGCTTAAATGGCCAATGGTTCCTATTAATAAGTTCATAAGTAAAGAATATCGGGCAAATTTACCGCAGCGACGCTTGGGGCGGCAGTACTAACAACAGCTTGTCGGTGAAAAAGTGACCACGCAGCGGGTGACAGGTGATTTCGACGGCAATTTTTTCTATTCCGGCCTCCTGCCACTTGCGTACCGGCACGTGGCCCTGGCGCCGATTGGCGGATGAGCCGCCGGGACAATAACACGCAGCCGTTGCTAGGGTTACTGATGACCACCGATAGATTGGATTTGGCTGGGTATTTGGCCAGCAGCAGCTCCAGCACGGCCGGCTCAGTTTGGGCGCCGGCCAGGGTGGCACCGGGGCCGTAGCTGTACCACCACTGGCGCAGCCGCACCGGCGCGGGGCCAGCCCTGCCTGGGAATCGTAGCTGCCGGGGCCGGGCAGCGTATCCGGTACGGGTGCACCTCGCGGCGCATGAGGCGGGAGCGGTGGCCAGGGAGTCAGGCAAGGTCCAGCTGTGCTCCACCGCGCGGCTGGCGGCGGGCAGCCCCCGCGTCGGGTTGGGCGGAAAGTAGCTAACGGGCCTGCCCGCCGCCTGCCCGCTTCTCCGTAGTGTAAATTGCCAAAAGCCTTTCAGCTCTGGAATGCGGCGGTTCTTGGTGTCGTCATTGGCTGCCTGCGCCGAAACGGACGAAACAAAAGCTGCTAGCAGCAGCAACTGAAAAAGCGCGCCGTAGCATAAGCGAAGTATCGTTTTCTTACCTTGGGGCCTTATCAGTCTTGTAGCTATCAACAGTTATTCAATCGAAGCTGTGGCCCCGTCCAGGTCCTTCTTCACATACTTGCTGGGGCATTTGAGCAGGATTTTATCGGCCATGAAGACCTGGCCGCGCATGTTGCCGGTAATCACCACCTGCTCGGAGGCGTCGAAATCTTGGGGCTTAGGGTTGTTGTACACCACGCGCTGGGCTACCTGTAGCGTATCGACCAGCGTGAAAGCAAAGTAGTTGGGGTCCTTCATGGGGTCGTATTCCAGGTCGATGGGGCGCTGCTGGCCGTCGCGCAGCAGCTTGCCCACCACGTGTACTTTGGTGGCGTTGCCTTCGGCGGCCCGCTGCCGGGCCTCGCCGAAGCCCACGTACACGCTGGCATCGGCCGTGGTGCTGAGGATGATGGCTGCCGCCACCGCAATGATGGCCATGACGAAAAGGTGGGACTTTTTCATATAATCACGGATTTAAGCGAATTTCACAGGTTTTGTGAACGGTACTCTTACTGCTTGTACTTCGCAACAGATTGGGGAGGAGGTTGGGTCCCCGGCTATTTTTTTATTTGCTGCTCCAGTTTGCTCACCTTGCGGTCGAGGGTGATGAGGTAGAGCAGCAGGCCGGCTACGATGAGGCCGACCACGGCTGCCACCACGTAGATTTTGCCGTTGGCACGCAGGGCATCAGCCATTTCGGGCGCTTCGGCCGACTGTGCCAACGCCGTGGTTACGGATAGCAGCATCAATAGGAAAAAGCCAGCCAGACGCTGGAAAGAGCTAGTTTTCATCGTGTTTAGATTGCAGGAAAGCAAAGCGGCTGCTAACCTGGGTGAGCCAGAAGGCAAATAAAATCCAGCCGATGACGACCGGGTAAAACAGCTTGCGCATGGTGTCATCGAGGTCGTACTGGCTGAAGCCGGGGTTGCCGGTTTGGCCTGGGTGCAGCGAGGGCCCGCTGAGGCGCGGCAGAATAAAGAGCAGCGGCACGACGGCCGCAAACGCGAAGATGTTGTAGATGGCCGACACGCGGGCCCGCTGCTGGTCGTCGCGGAAGGAGCCGCGCAGCACCAGGTAGGCCCCGTAGATGAGCATGGCCACGGCCGCACCGTTGAGGCGCGGGTCGGGCGTCCACCACGCGCCCCAGGTGAACTTGGCCCACAGGCTGCCCGTGGCCAAGCCCAGCAGGCCCAGCACAATGCCGGTTTTGGCCGACTCGTGGGCCAGAATATCCAGCCGTGCCGAGGGATTGCGCAGGTACTGAATGGAATACCACACCGACACCATCAGCACCATTATCATGGAAAACCACATGGGCACGTGGAAAAACAGGTTGCGGATGCTCTCGTTCACGATGGGCAGGGGCGGCACGCTTATCAGGAAGCCGGCCGCCGAGCCGCCCACCAGCAGCACCACCGTCAGGGCTTTCCAGAGCCAGCCCGAGCCGCGCTGCTCAATCAGGCGCTGGCCGCCCCACACGCCCGCCACGGTAAAAAGCAGTCCCAGCACACTGCCAATAATTTTTGCACTAGTCATATCGAAGAGCTATGCGCGAGCAGCTACGGGCTACCCGCGCCACAGGTAAGGAAACAATACATAAGACAGCGCGCCCACCAGCATGTTTAGCGCTAGCAGCGTCAGCAGCGACTGGTCGCTCACGCTACGGTCCAGCCCGTCCAGGGCATTCTTGCTCACCTTGATGAGCAGCAGCAGCATGGGCACCATCACGGGGAAGCCGAGCACGGCCATGAGCGTGGCGCCGTTGCCGCCAGCCTTGGCCGCAATACCCGACACCAGCGTAAGCGTAGTGGCAAACCCCACGGCGCCCAGCAGCAGGTTGGCCACAAAAAGCGGCGCATCCTGAATGGGATTGCCGAGGAAAACGGTGTAGAGAAACAGGCCCAGCAGTGCCACCACCATCAGCAGCAGCGCGTTATAGAGTATTTTGGCCAGGATAATGGCCTGGGGCCGCACCAGCGTGTAGTAGTAAAGCCGCTGACCGGGGCTTTCCTGCATAAACCCCTTGGCCACAGCATTGATGGCCGCAAACAGCAGAATGACCCACAGCAGTGCGTTCCAGGCCGGGGCCGGGGGCTGGCCGCCGCGCAGGCTAAAGCTCAAAAAGCACACAAACACTGTGCTGCCCACGTATAGCAGCAGCCCGCCCAGCGCCGACTTCTGCCGCCATTCGAGGCGGAAGTCTTTGGCTAGTAGCGTAGTGATTTCGCGGAGGAGCGGCACGGGCAGGGGTTCGGTTTCGGGCCGCAAAGATACGACCGCAGATTAAGCGGATTTTTAAAAGATTGAACGGATTCCTTGTGGTTCCGCCCGCAACGAAGGCGGCAGGAAACCACAAAAAATCCGTTCAATCGGTTGAAATCCGCTTAATCTGCGGTTAAAAGTCGTAGCCCAGGGTGAGGTAGAGCTTCGGGTCCTTGGTGACATAGTTTTCCTGCCCCCAGGCCACATCAACCTTGCCGTAGAAGCCCAGCAGCGTGGAGCGTGCACCCACACCGTAGCCTACCAAAAATGGGTTGCGAAAGTTAACAACAGTGGCAGAGAAGAAGTTGCCGTTGCCGCCGGTTATTTCGGTATTAGAGGAATTATCCGTTCCAAAGGGATTGGTGCCGCTGTAAGCAGTGCCCGCATCGACAAAGCCAGTGAGCTGCAAATTGCGGAAGAAGCCCGAATAGATGGGCTTACGGGCAAAGTACTGGATAATAGGAATACGCAACTCGCTATTGAACAGCACGTAGCGTGGTCCGCTGCGGGCGCTGTAGTC
>JAYSZD010001103.1:0-2474 GCA_043738185.1 Hymenobacter sp.
AACGGCATGTTCTGGACCTGGAACTCGGGCTACATCTACACCAAGCTTGAGGGGACTTCGCCGCAGGCTCCGCGCGCGGCCGGCGTAACTGAGGGCGGCCTGGTGTTCCACATCGGCGGTTTTAAGTCGCCGAACAACACCATTCGCACTGTAAATCTGCCGTTTCCGGGGGGCAAAAACCTACTCATCCGACCCGACCGCACCCCGGAAGTTTCCTTGTTCGTGGACGTAATGAAGATGTTCACAGGGGCGACGACGGTGCGTTTCGCCACCCTTTCAAACACCATGGGCGGGCCCAATTCGGTGCTGGTGGCCAATAACTACGCGGCCGGCATGTTTTGGGTCGAGCATATTCACCCTAACTAGTTTGGTCGGGACCCGCTTTTTCGCTGCCGGGTTCGCCGTTGGGCTGGCCGGACTGTTGCTGGCTGGCTGCGGTCTGCCCGACGTGGCCGTGCCGGAGATTTCGGTACCGGGTGCGGACGTGCCAGCCAATTTTCCGGCGCCGGCCTACGGCCCGGCAGCCAACCCGCCTGACGCGGCTACGTTCGCGGTGGGCCGTTCCCTGTTCTACGGCCCGCTGCTTTCGCGCGACGGTTCCGTGTCATGCGGCAGCTGCCACCAGCAGGTTGTGGCTTTTGCCCACCAGGACCACAAGCTGAGCCACGGCGTGAAGAGCCAACTGGGCACGCGCGATGCGCCGGCGCTGCAAAATCTGCGCTGGAAGCCCAACTTGCTTTGGGATGGCGGGGCCGGCCACCTCGAAACCATGCCCCTGACCCCGCTCACCAACCCGGTGAAGATGGACGAGACGCTGCCCAATATGCTGCGCAAGCTCAACGCCGACGCCGGCTACACCCGGCGGTTTGCGGCGGTGTACGGACCGGAGCCCATCGACTCGTACCGGTTTTTGCGGGCGCTGGCCCAATTCACGACCACGCTCACCTCGGCCAACTCGCGCTACGACAATTACGTGCGCGGCGAAGGCCTGACGAAGCTGAGCACCGCCGAGCTGCGGGGCCGGGCGCTGGTGGTTCAAAAATGCGCCAGCTGCCACAGCACCGACTTAGTAACGCGGCCGGGCCTCAATCAGGCCACGCGCCGCCGGGGAAATAATAACGGCCAGACTTCGGCACCAGCAGCTTAATTTTGTCCAAATTTTAGCCTCATCTATTTCGTAGTTACATGAAACGCATACCGTTTATTCTCTTTATCATCCTGCTTGCCCTGCCAGGGTTCACAGCTAGTGCCCAATCTAAGAAAGGCAGCGGCGGTAGCTCAGGGTACAATACCGGCATCGGCCTGCGTGGCGGCGGCTACTCTTCAGGCCTTACCGTCAAGCACTTCATGGGTAGCGGCAAGGGGGTGGCCATCGAGGGCCTTCTCACGACAGAGTACAAAGCCCGTGGCGTTCGGCTCACCATGTTGGGCGAGAAGCACCACGGCGTGGCCGACGTGCAAGGCCTGCAGTTTTACTACGGTGCCGGCTTCCACGCTGGGTCGTACCAGGGCCGCTACTACTTCGCCGACGAACGCTACTACTATAAAGGCCGCAAAGGCGACGGATACCTGGTGCGCCGAGAATACCTGCGGGACGAAGAAACCTACGTCGCCTTCGGTGCCGACCTGATTTTGGGCCTGGAGTACAAGCTGCCCGATTTGCCTTTCGTAGTGGGCGTGGACTACAAACCGTATTTTGACGTTTTCAACGGCTACACCGGCTTCTACAACGACGCCGCCGTGAGCCTGCGCTTCACGTTCTAAAGCCAGGTTTCCGCAAGGACCTTTTCGAATAGCTTCGGAATCAAAAAGCCTCGTCAGTGACTGACGAGGCTTTTTCGTGGCCAGGACCGTCTATATTTATTGCCTCTGCCATTGATTGGATGTCATTGACATGCGCTGCAGGCTGTCATTTGGGGCTACTATTCCACTTTCACCTAGTTCTGCATGAGTCCATCGCCTACCCTTTTCCATAGCCTTTGCATTGTACTTCCGGCTGTTGCGACGGCGGTGGCGTTGCTTGTCGGCGGCTGGTGGCGCCGCCTGTACGTGGCGGGCTGCCGCCTGCTACTGGGAGCGCTCATGCTGGGCGGCGGCCTCTACAAGCTGTCCGACAACCACCTGCCCGGCGTGATGGGTCCGCCGATGGACCACGCGTTTCTAGTCAAAAATGGTCTGGAGATTTTTGGTCAGTTCATTGGCGTAGCGCAGCTGCTTATTGGCCTACTGCTGCTTTCCGGGCGGTTTGCGCTGCTGGGAGCGGTACTGCTGGTGCCCATGTGGCTCAATATTATTTTCCTCACTTGGTCGCAGCACTGGACCGGCACGCCCTTTCTCACCACCGGCTTTCTGGTGCTGAATGTGGGACTGCTGCTGCACGACTACCCGCGCCTGAAGTGGCTGCTCTACCCGCCCACCGATGCGGGCGCCTTCCGGGCCCAGCGCTTGGCCACCGCCCCGCTGCCGGTGGAGTT
>JAYSZD010001104.1:0-6148 GCA_043738185.1 Hymenobacter sp.
CTCCGTGTGGGGAGCCGGCCTTTTTTATGGCAAAACCCAAGATTACTGGCGCTCGGCGGGGGTAGCGGTGCTGGCCGTGATGGGCGCGGCAACCGGCGCGGCTGTCTTGGTGCTGGTGTAGGCGGGGCACACCTGGCGGTTGCAGGCGCCAAGGGAAAGCGCCGTGAAACCGGCAGCAAGTAAAATGAGCTTCTTCATAATGATAAAAAACGATTGGGGGGAGACGAGGTTATGCTTCAAAGATAAGCAGGCCACACTATATTTTGAGAAAAAAGCTAACCTGAAAATTGGATTATTAGTATCCGAGGATGCGCATCATGCTGGCCGCTTCCTGGGCGGGCGCGAAAACGTGGTCGGAGAGGGTGCCGTCTTCGGCGCGGTCGATGATGATGTGCTGCGGGGCGGGGATGAGGCAGTGCTTGATGCCGCCGTAGCCGCTGAGGCTTTCCTGGTAGGCCCCGGTGTGGAAAAAGCCCACGTAGAGCGGCTGCGCATCGGCTGGCCGGCGCTCGGGCAGGAAGGTCTGGTAGATGTGCTTTTCGGAGTTGTAGTAGTCCTGCGAGTCGCAGGTGAGGCCGCCGAGCTGAATCTTCTTGTACTGCTTCTCCCAGCCGTTGAGCGCCAGCATGATGAAGCGCTGGTTGAGGGCCCAGGTATCGGGCAGGTTGGTGATGAACGAGCCGTCAATCATGTACCAGAGCTCCTTGTCGTTTTGCAGCTTTTCGTCGAGAATGCTGTAAATCGTGGCCCCGCTTTCGCCCACCGTGAAGATGCCGAACTCGGTGAAGATGTGGGGCTCGGGCACGCCTTCCTGGGCGCAGATACGCTGAATGGTGCGCAGAATTTCGGCCACCATATAGGGGTAGTCGTAGTCGGGCTGGATGCTGGTTTGGATGGGCAGCCCGCCGCCGATGTCGATGGTGGTGAGCGTGGGGCACACCTTGCGCAGCTCGCAGTACTGGTGCACGAAGCGGCTCAGCTCGGTCCAGTAATAGGACGTGTCCTTGATGCCGCTGCTGATGAAGTAGTGCAGCATGGTGAGCTCGAAGCGCGGGTCGTTCTTGATGTGCTGCTCGTAGAGCGGGATGGTATCGGCGTAGCGCACGCCCAGGCGTGAGGTATAGAACTGGAAGCGCGGCTCCTCGTCGGAGGCCAGGCGCATGCCCAGCTTGGTTTTGGTGGCTGCAGGCTGGACGTGGGCCAGGTAATAGTCGATTTCGCTGGGCGAGTCCAAAATCGGAATGCAGTTGACGAAGCCGTCGTTGAGCAGGCCCACAACCTCTTTCTTGTAGTCTTCGGTCTTGAAGCCGTTGCAGATGATGTACTTGTCGCGCTCGAATGCGCCCTGCGCAAACAGCGACCGGATGATGCTGATGTCGAAGCACGACGAGGTTTCGAGGTCCACGTCGTTGCGCAGCGCTTCTTCGAGCACAAATTTGAAGTGCGACGACTTGGTGCAGTAGGCGTAGGAATAGGAGCCGGTGTAGCCGGTTTCGGCAATGCCTTCGGCGAACCATTTTTTGGCCCGCTGAATCTGGGAGCTGATTTTGGGCAGGTAGGTGAGGCGCAGCGGGGTGCCGTACTTCTCTACCAGGGCCATGAGGTCGATGTCGTGGAAACGCAGCTTGTGGTCCTGCACGGTAAAATCGGCCGTAGGGAAGTCAAACGTTTGGGAGATTAGGTCGTGATAGGTATCCATTTTTAGTTATTAGTTGCGGGTTGTCAATTGTTAGTTGCCGGTTGTCAGAATTTTTTCATTAAAAACGGACAACCAGCTACGGACAACTAACGGAAATTTCCGACCTTTACGGCGGGCAGTACAAAAGTACCGCCGGGGTCAGGATAATAACCGGGGAACTGCTGATTGTTCTCCATATGTCCCGCCCTGCATCGTGACGATGGAATAGTAGCGACTTGGCTACGGCAGATGCTTCTGCCGCAAGGCAGCGTGATTCTTAGCTATTAGCCTTCAGCTGTTAGCTGTTAGCTTTTTCGGTAAAACGGAGAGCTAATAGCTAACAGCTAAAGGCTAATAGCTAAAAAAACGGTGCCGCCATCCTGCTACCCCAATTCCCATCCGATGAAACGCATAAAATTACTGGAAGTCCGCTCCGAGCTCGGGGCTGGCACGCGCGGCGCCAGCATGGGCATCGACGCGCTGCGCGTGGCCTGCCTCAACAAGGGCTCCGATTACTTCCGCCGGTTCAACTCCGTGGTGGTGCCCGACCTGAACCACGTGCTGTTCGACAGGAACCACTTCCCCTTCGCCAAGCACATCGACAGCATCCACACCGTGCAGAAGGGCATTGCCAACGCCGTGGAGCAAACGCTGCGCTTCGGCGAGTTTCCGCTGGTGCTGGCCGGCGACCACAGCAGCGCCAACGCCACCATTGCCGGCATCAAGGCCACCTACCCGCACAAAACCCTGGGCGTGGTCTGGATTGATGCCCACGCCGACATTCACTCGCCCTACACCACGCCCAGCGGCAACGTGCACGGCATGCCCCTGGCCGCCGCCCTGGGCCAGGACAACCTCACGCACCAGCGCAACATTCCGGACCCGGAGACCGAGTTTTTCTGGCGGCGCCTAAAGGACCTGGGCGAACCCGGTCCCAAGCTCACGCCCGACCACCTGGTGTACGTGGTGGTGCGCGACACCGAGGAGCAGGAAAACGCCATCATCGACCAGCTGGGCATCAAGAACTTTAAGCTGCCGGAGTTCCGCACCAAGGGGCCGCGCCAGGTGGCCCGCGAGATTTACGAGCAGCTGCGCTACTGCGACATGGTGTACATCTCCTTCGATGTGGACTCGCTGGATTCGCGCTTCAGCAAGGGCACCGGCACGCCGGTGGAGCTGGGCCTCGACGTGCCCGAAGCCATTGCGCTGTGCCGCGCCCTGCTCGAAAACGACCGGGTGGTGTGCTTCGAGATGGTGGAAATTAACCCCACCCTGGACAGCGAAAACACCATGGCCAACAACGCCTTCAACATCCTGGAGGCGGCTACCGAGGCCATTGAGCGGCGCCTGCGGCTGGATGAGGTGGTGAGTAGGTAAGCCGCGGTGGCCCCTGTCTTTTGGCCGATGCGCGACGCCACGTTCTACCGGCGGCCCGGCGGCCCGGTTTATTTCCCCAACCTCAACGGCTTGCGCTTTGTGGCCGCGGTGCTGGTGATTGTTAACCACATCGAGCAGCAGCGGCTGTTTCATGGCCGCCCCTCGCTGAGCCACTTGCCGGCCGTGCAGCGCATCGGCGACGAGGGCGTGACGTTGTTTTTCGTGCTCAGCGGCTTTCTGATTACCTATTTGCTGCTGCTGGAGCAGGAGCAGATGGGCCAGATTGCGGTGGGGCAGTTCTACAAGCGGCGGGCGCTGCGCATCTGGCCCTTGTACTATGCCGTGGTGCTGCTGGCCCTGCTGGTGCTGCCGCACGTGCCGCTGCTGCGCAACAGCTTCTTCAGCGCCGACATTACCCAACTGCCCGAAAAGGCCCTGCTGCACGCTCTGCTGCTGCCCAACGTGGCGCTGGTGCTCTACGGCGGTATTCCCTTTCTGTCGCAGGCCTGGTCCATTGGCACCGAAGAGCAGTTTTACCTGCTGTGGCCGTGGGTGCTGCGCTGGGCGGGCGCGCGGGTGCTGCCGGTGGTGGGCGGGGTTTTCCTGCTGTTGCTGGTGGCCCAGCGCGTGGTCGTGGTGGCGTTTCACGCTGCCCAGCCCGCGCCGGGCCCGGTGCTGGCGTTTGCCTTCAACTTTCTCTATTTCTTTCGGCTCGACTGCCTGGTTATTGGGGCGGTGCCGGCCATCCTGCTTTTTCAGCGGCGCACGGCCGTGCTGCGCTGGCTGATGGCCCCGGCCGTGCAGTGGCTGTGCCTGCTGGCGGTGCTGGGCCTGTTGGGCTGGGGCCGGGTTTTTCCCCTGCACGAGCAAGTGTACGCGGGCTTGTTCGCGGTGCTGATTTTGAATCTGGCGGCGGCCACAAAGCCGATTATCAGCCTGGAAAAAGGCTGGCTCAACTACCTGGGCAAGCTGTCGTACGGGCTCTACATGCTGCATTACGTGGCGGTGGCCTTGGTGCTGGTCTGGCTCGGTCCGTGGCTCGACGCACAAGTGGGCTGGCTGCGCTGGCTGCTGACGCTACTGGCCAGCCTCGGGATTAGCGCGCTGCTGGCCGTGGTGTCGTACTACGGCCTGGAACGGCCGTTTCTGCGCCGCAAGCGCCGCCCGGCCCGCCCGCAGTCCGCGTCGCAGCCGCTGCGGTAGCGGGCTTCTCCTTCCTACTCTAATTCCTCACCACCCTAAAACTGGCTGATAAACGCGTACGCGCCCAGCGTGTAGGCGGTGGCCGAGGTGAAGTGGTTGCCGCCCGGAATGGGGCGCAGCTGCACCTGCGTGGCGCCGCGCTTCTGCATGGCGTCGTATGCGTTCTGGGAGTTGAAGAACGGCACGTAGTCGTCGGCGGTGCCGTGGAAGAGGGCGAGTGGGGCGCGGGGCTTCCAATCGTGGATGTCGTTGTCGGCCAGAGCGGCGGCGAGGGGCGCGTCGTTGTTGCTGAGCACGGCATCGCGGAAGGCGGGGGCGAATAGCTGGGCCTGCTGGCTGGGCACGTCCGAGAACGGGTCGGCTTGGAGCTGGGCGGCGTAGGGTGGCAGGTAGTAGAAGGAAAACGGCCGGTTCAGGCCGTAGATGCGGTCGTAGGTGCGCAGCACCCACACGTAGGAGCTCAGGAAGCTAAGCGGCTGGGTGGCGCTGAGAATGTAGCGGGCAAAGGCCGACTTGTGGTAGGCGCCTGCGCCGGGCGCGCTGGCCGTGACGGGCAGCGTGGCGGCGTATTGCTCTTCCAGCAGCTTGTGCAGGGCCAGGGTGGCGTAGCCGCCTTCGGAGTAGCCCAGCAGGAAGTTTTTCTGGTTGGTGGTTATTTTCTGCTGCGCACAAAACTCGCGGGTGGCCCGCAGCATATCGGCCGAGCTGGAAGCCAGCGAGGCGGCGTGCTCGTAGGGGTGGGGCAGGGCTTTGGAGGCGCCGTAGCCCAGGTAGTCGGGCGCCGACACCACGTAGCCCGTCGAGGCCAGCACCGACACCACCGACCACACGTCGCTGCCCGTGGCGTAGTAGGAGGGCGCCTGGGTTTCGCTGCTGGGTTGCAGGGTGCCGTGCTGGTAGCTGAGCACCGGCAGCGGCGTGGTGGCCACGGGCACCAGCACCGCGCCCGAGGCCGTGGTTTCGGTGCCCTCCGGGGTGCGGGTGCGGTAGGTGAGGCGGTACACTCGGAGCGGGTAGCGCACCAGGCTACCGGCGATGGGGATGCCCTGCACGCGGGCAGCGAGGGCGGCGGCGCTTACTTCGGCCAGGAGGGTGCTGCCTGTGAGGACGGCGGCCGGGGTGGTGACTTCGGGGGCGGGAGCGGCGGGCTCGGCTATGGTCGACTTGCAGGCCGGGACCGTGAGCAGGGCCGCCAACACGAAGAGAAAATACGATTTAGCAAGCAGTGAAAACCGGGATGAGGACACGCGAACGAGGTTTTGATGGATAAGAAGCACGCCGGTAACCCGGTTGGCAACAGTGGCGTTCCGACAACCGGCGAGGTAACTAAAAATACCCCGGCGCGTCGGCGCGTTTTCGGCCGTCCTCCGCGCTGGCCGCTGAGGGGGCAGGGTTTGCAGAGGAGCCGGAAGGTTTACGCCGCCGCGCCAAGGTTTGTAGCGCCGAAGCGGTTGGCGGTGCCTCCGAAGCGGTTGGCGGGCAATCGGAGGCCGGGTTCGGGCCTCCGAACCGTTTGGCGGCCGTTGCGAAGCCGTTGGCGGCGGCTCCGAACCGGTTGGCGACGCCTCCGAAGCCGTTGGCGACGCCTCCGAAGCCGTTGGCGACGCTTCCGAAGCCGTTAGCGGCGTCTTTGAAGCCGTCGGCTGGCGCTTTGTAGCCCCGGCCGGTGGCTCTAATGGAAGGTACGGGCGCGGCGATGCCCGAAAAAGTGCCGCAATACCTAATTATTTACTGAAGCTGTTTAGCTCTACTTTGGCAGGTTGGCATTCTGTACCGTCTGTGTCGGTATCGCCCTATCGTGGTACCCCACCCCCGGCCCCTCCCCTCCGGGAGAGGGGAGCCTGACGCACCCCAACTGCGCCGCCGTGGCTCCCCTCTCCCGGAGGGGAG
>JAYSZD010001105.1:0-6144 GCA_043738185.1 Hymenobacter sp.
CCGCCATACCGGCTGATAACGCAACGGAAATCACTGTGCTGGTGCGGCGCAATGCCTATCGCATGCCTACTGATGACTGCGCCAATGTGTTGGCCGACACCCTACGGATGCAACCATATGCTTCACTAGCCAATCCGAGGCCAGGCGAAGAATTGGCATTTCTAATAAAAAACAACTCAGCACAGGCAACTGATACCATTCGCACCCTTTTTCTGGATGTGAACCAGCTGGGGTTCAGCCAACAGGAGTGGGATACTCATTACGTACTTAAAGCTTATCTGGCGAACGGGCCTGAGCAAGGGCCGGGTACTGAGTTGCCGTTGGGCGTCCGAATCAATGTATCCCGAAGCAGAACCATCGTGCCGGCCTGGAAAAAAGGGCAGTTCATGTTCGATTTAAGGGAACACCATATTCCGGTGCCTGCCCAAGGCATGTATATTTGCTTGCAAAGAGTTATAGTCGAGGGAAGTGTATATTCATGTCATATATGCCTCGATAAATATAGCCCCACTGGCCCTTTATTGCACCCGCCCTGCACCCTGGCTGAAAACGGCGCCTGGGTCTATACTTACGCTAATGGTTGGCAGCCTCTCACCCCGACCGAAAACCCGGCTCCACTCTACCACGAGGCAATTCAGGTGGAACTGGTAGGGCGCAAGTAGCGCGGGTGGTTGAGGTGGCAGTTTCTTACGCCACTCTCGTTGCCGCTGTGGCATGCCGGCCCTGTTCCGCCCACCCGCGTACAAGCCTCGCTCACTTGGTATTTGGGAAGCAGCGGTTGCTTTTGCATCGCTCCGCAACGTTCGGTGGAAAGGGTGCTTTCTCACGATTTATCTTCCATTTTACGCAAAAAAGGGAGCCCTTTCTACCGGAAAGGGCTCCCTTTTTTGCGTGTAAACCGCCGGGTCTACTCCTTCACCAGGCGTAGGGTCGCGTTGAAGGCGACGCCATCAGCGGTGCCGCGCACGAGCAGGGCGTAGGAGCCGGTGGCCAGGTGATGCAAGTCGAGTGGATGGCTCAGACTGTTGGTCTCCACCTGTTGCATGAGCCGGCCCGTGGCGTCAACGATGCTCACCTGGTAAGTGGCCGTGGTTGGGCCGGTGAGCAACAGGGTGGTTTGGGCGCCGGCCGGGTTGGGGTAGGCACTGAGTACGAGGCTGGCGGCCGATTTGGTGAAGGCCACCGTGCGCACGGGCGAATAGGTGGCCGTGCCATCAATATCCACCTGGCGCAGGCGGTAGTAAACCGGGCCTGTGGTGCGGACGGCCACATTGGCGTCGGTTAGGGCGTAAGTCGTGGCCGAACTGCTGGTGCCCTGACCGGCCACCTGGCCGATTTTCACAAATGCTTGGCCATCGAAGCTGCGCTCGACCTCAAACCGGTCGTTGTTCTGTTCCGAGGCCGTGGTCCAGGTCAGGGCCGCGTCACGGTTGTTCACGGCTTTGGCCGCGAACACCGTCAGCTCCACTGGCAGCGGGAAGGCACCCATCACGAAAGTGGCTATAGCAATGTTAGTCCCACCGAAGAGGTCGGTGGTGATGACGTTGACCGAGTAGGTGGTGGCGGTGGTGATTTTGGGCAGCAGGGTGCGGTTGCTCACAAAGATGAGGCCGGTGGCGGGGTCCAGGGCCGTGCCGGGGGGCAGGGCATTGGTAGGGTTGCCGGCGGGACCGCTGCCGCTGGGCGCCAGCACAGCACTAGTGCCGGAAGCAGCCAGGCCGTTGCGGGCATTGATTAGGGCGGCGCCGGAGTTGGCGTCGTATATCAAACCGTTAACGTTGTAGCGGGCGCCGTTGGGGTCAATCACATAAGCCAGCACGTCGTTATTCTGGTACTGATTGGCACCGCCCTTAGACGGGGTGGCGGCGTAGAACGAGTTGTTGTCCTGGCCCACCGGAATGGTGTAGAGTGCTGTCGTACTCACCGCCCCGAGGTTATCGGTGGTGAAGTAGTTGAAGAACACATTGCCGATGAAGCTACCGGCGGGGTCGAAGCGCAGGTTGCCAACTTGTGCAGCCGTCAGTACCAGACCTGGGAAGTTAGCCTCATTCAGCAGCACGCTAGTGATGCCGTCAAATACAAACAACTCGCCTTGCGTGGCCAGCGGCAGGGCCGTAATAGTGTAGCTGGTAATGGTGCCATCGGCATCGGTACCAACCAAGGGCAGAATGGCTAGTGGCGCGTCGGCCGTGCTGCCTTCAGGGGCCTGTAGGTTGTTCACGATGTTCTGAGCCATCGGCAGTAGGTTGGCTGCGGGCACGGCTGTGGGCTGCGCAGCCGAATTATTACCGCTCACGGGGTCGACCGTGCTGCTGCTAGCGCTGGCCACTACGCTGAAGTCGGCGGCTGGGGCCAGGAAGTTCACCACGTTGGTCAGGGGCTGGCCCACCACCAGCGAGGCCTGGGTTGGGAAAGCTACCACGCCCGTGCTGCTGGTGTAGGTGCTGCCATCGGAGTAAGTGGCCATTGTGGCAGTGCTGCTGCTGGGTAGCTGCCCATTTACCCGCACGGCATTGGCGCCCGTGAGGGGCAGGCCAGTGGGGATGGTAGCCAGCGGTGCCACGGCGGCGGCCGGCGAAGGGCCGTTGTTGGTCGTCACGGCGGTATAGGTGACCGGGGCGCCGGCGGCGCTGGTGGCCGGGCCGGCCACCGTCACGGCCACATCCGCTGATGGCGTAACTGTCACGCTCACGCTCGTTGAGTTGTTGGTCAGGTTCGCGTCGGTAGTGGCCGTGGGGCCGGTAGCGCCGCTGGTGGTTGCCAGGGCGAAGAGCGGGCCGGTGCCGGGCGCGTTCACCGTGATGGTACGCACCACGTTGTTGGCGGTGCCATTCACGAGCGAGGCGATAACCGGGAAGGTTACCACACCGCTAATTGGGTCGTAAGTACCTCCGGTTCCGCTAATAATTACCCCGTTCAGGCCGGGGGCCAGCTGCACGGTGGTGTTCACGTTGGGGGCCGGGGTGCCGGCGGTGTTGTTGCGCGTCGTCACCGTAAAGATGATGGGCTGGCCGGCCGTCCGAGTGGTCTGATTAGCGGTCAGCAGCACCTGCACGTCCGTGGCCGTGGTGGCGGCCGGGGCCGTGAGAATGGTAGGCACCGTGCTCACGTTGTTGGTCAGGTTGGTGTCCGCAGCCGTGCCGCTGACGTCGGTCTGGGCGGTGGGCAGCATCACAAACAACCCATTCGGAGCCAGAAAGCTGATGCTTCCCGCCACCGCGTTGGCCGTGCCCGGCTGCAGGTTGCTGATGGTCGGGAATGTCACCAACCCAGTAGTGGCGTTGTAAGCACCGGCAATGGTTGTGCCGCTGGCGTTACGCACCACTACACTGAGCGGGCTGATGCCGGCGGGCAACAGCACGGTGGTGTTCACTGTGCCGGCTACCGCCAGGCCGTTGTTGGCAGTAGTCACGAAATACACCACAGGGCTGCCTTGAACGGCCGTAGCCGGACCGGTCAGGAATACGGCTACGTCGGCCAGGGGCTGCACGGTAGTCAGCACGCGAGCGGCATTGTTGGCTGGCACCGGGTCGGCCGTGGCCGAGCGCACCGCAGTAGGTATGGCCAGGGTGCTGGTAGTAGCCCCGCTACCCTGCTGCGGCAGGATGAACGACACTTGGGCGCTCACGCCCGTGCCGGGGGCCAGAGTAGCCGAAGTGGGCAGGGTCAGTACCCCCGTGCTGGCGTTGTAGCTCGAGCCATCGGCGAAAGTGACCGTCGTGGCCGTGGCACTGGTCGGGTTCAGGCCATTCACCTGCACCGTGCCGGTACCAGCGAGCGTCAGCGAGAGGCCGGCGGGCAGCTGCACCGTTTGCACGGCGTTGGTGGCCGGCGCACTGCCCAGGTTGGTCACGGTAGCGGTATAGGCCACGCGCTGGCCGACAGCTGCCGTGGCTGGGCCGCTAATGGCGGCTGCCAAGTCGGTACCCGTGTTCGGGGCGGCCACGGTGGTTTGCACCTGAGCCTGATTGTCGCCCATCACGGGGTCCGGCGTCGTACCAGTCACGCCGGCAGTGGCCGTTACCACGCCCGTGGCCGGGGCCGTAAAGGCCACCGTATTGATGACGGGGGCCGCGCCGGTGACGGGCTGGCTGCTGATGGCCGGGAAAGTTACCAGGCCGGTGGTGCTGTTGTAAGTCGAGCCGTCGGCATAAGTCAAAACGGTACCGGTGGTCGAAGTCGGGGCCACGCCATTCACTTGCACGCCCATCAGGCCGGGTTGCAGGCTCAGGGTGGTGGCCACGCCAGTGGCGGTGGCCGGGCCGTTGTTGGCCTGCTCTACCGTGTAGGTCAAGCTGGCGCCGGGGGCCACGGTGGCGGGGCCATTCAGCAACACCTGCAGGTTGGCCGAGTTGGTATTGGCCGGGGCGGCAAGGGTCGTGGTCAGGGTCGCGGTGTTGCCCGCCGGGGTAGTTGTGGCGGTCAAGGTCACCGAGGTCACCGCTTCGGGCTGGGTAAAGCTGATGCTGCGCGTGATGCTAGCCCCGCCAATCAGGGGTACGGCGGCGAAGGTGACCTCACCGGAAACTGAATTGTAGGTTCCGCCGCCGCTCACAAACACGTTGCTTCGGCCAGCCCCAATGCTCACCACCGTGCCGGCGGCCGGCTGGGTTAGGGTGCCGGTGTTGGTGGTGGTCACGGTGTAGCTGCTCTGGCCGCTTCCTGTTGCGGTAGCCGGTCCGCTCAAGGCCACGCTCAGCGTGGTGGGCACCGTGGTGAGGATGGTGGCAGCCTGGCTGTCATCAGCCGTGCCGTTCAGGCCCTGGCTAACGCCGGTGCTGATGCTGGCTACCGCCGTTACTGCGGGCGCCGTGCCCGGCTGCGTATAAGTGAGGTACGACGCCACCGACTGACCGCTCACGAGGCTGCTGATGCCGGCGTAGGTGAGCAAGCCCGTGGCAGGGTTGTAAGTAACCGAGCCGCTGCCTGCGGCATAGGTAACCTGGCCGCCGCCGCCCACAGTGCCAGTCAGGTTCTCTACCCGCACGTTGCTCAAGCCCAGAGGCAATTGCACCGTGGCTACTACGCTGGTGGCCGTGCTTGGGCCAGTAGGGTTGTTAAACGTCACGTTGAAGCGGGCTTGGCTGCCGGCCGCTACCGGCGAGCCGAGTGGCACGATGGTAGCCGTCACGTTGGCCACTGGCGTCACGGTAGTGTTCAGCGTGAAGCTATCCGGGGCCACGTTGTCGCCCTGGTTGGTGGTCGTGGTCACGTCACTGGTTAGCACCGCGATGCCCAGGGCTGTAGGGGCTGTAAAGGCGTAGGTAAATACGTTGCTCGCGCCCACGGCCAGCGATGTGGCTGCGGGGAAGGTAATCGTCGTTGTGGCAGCGGTGCCGCTGCCCACGGTGCTGAAGGTAGTGCCCGCATAAGCCGCCACAATGGCGTTCTGCTGGTCCACCGTCAGGCTGGCGCCAACTGGCAGCGTCACGGCTTGTGTCACGTCAGCGGTCGGGCTCACACCTACGTTAGTGAAAGCCGCCGTGAGGGTGCCGGTCGGCTGGCCCGCTCCAATGGTGGCGGGGCCGGCGAGCTGAGTGGTTACGTCGGCTGGTTGCAACACTGTCACCAGGCCCGAGAATTCGGAGGTAATGTTGCCGCTGACCAGGGTACCCGTAGCCGTCAGAACCGAGCCCAGGCCAATCCCCGGCAACGAGGCCAGCGGAATGGTGAAGGTGAAGCGGTTGGTGTTGTCGGTGCCTTGCAGCAGACCGTTCACCGCGCCGGGGCCGTAGGTACCGGTGCCCACGTTAGTGTCGGCGGCCAGGTCATTATTGGCGCCGCCTACGGCACCGCCTTCCGTTACGGTACCCAAGTACAGCGGCCCTTCACCAAAGCCGCTGGCGTCGGCCGTGGCGGCCGGCGTAGTCAGGGCCGTGTTAAAGAGTTCGATGCGGGTGCCGGGGCGGGCGTAGCCGCTCAGCACCAGGTTGGTACCCGATATGCCGGCTGATTGCAGCACCGGAAAGTTGAGCAGCCCGTTGCCGCCAATGGCAGAGGTGTTGTTGGTGCGGCCGTCGTTGTCGTTCAGGTCGTTGATGGTCACGCGGTTCAGGCCCGAGGCGGGGGCCCCGGTGCTCTCGTTGTCGCCCAGAGCCAAGAGGTTGATGCCGAGCTGGCCGTTGTTGAAGATGGCGTTGCGGC
>JAYSZD010001106.1:0-2470 GCA_043738185.1 Hymenobacter sp.
GAAAACTTTTTCGATTACCCAACTTTATTTTTAACTTTCGTTGCGCTCAGTCGGCGGGCTTTCAACGCCCTGAATCCGGTTGATTTTGGCGGGGTGCAAAGGTAGGAAGCTTTCCGCAGGAACCAAGACTAGTAGAAAATTTCTTTTTTGCTGGTCTGTACTACCCGCCTCCGTTTGATTTGGGAGTGCAAAAGTACGGGTAGATTTGAAACTGACAAGCGATAAGGAGGAAATAATTGGGCAGACTGGCTACTACTGGGCCGACAGAGCGTTCGGGGTGTTAGGTATCAGGGGATTGAGTGTGGGTTGAGGAAAGGTTCTTTTTACCGGGTTGGCTCGGTGACGAAGTATTCGGTGAGGTTGGGATGAAATTGGCGGGGGCGTTGGGACTCATATTGCTGGATTTGGCGGCCTAATTGGGCGAGGAAGGGCTGGCCGATGTTGTCGTATTCGTAGATGCCGTCGTTGAGAATGCCATTTTTATTGATGTATAGGACGGCGCTGAGCATGAATTCGGATTGGTGGAGGGAGTCGGCGAAGTAGGCGACATCGGAGAGAAAGCCATGGGACATGCCGACAATGTTGCAGATGCGTAGGCTGGATTGCTGGAGCAGGTCGGGGTTACGGCCGTAGTAGAGGTATTTCTTGTAGGCGTCGAAGTAGCGGGCAGGGGCGTAGGGATGGAAACCGGACTCGTGGGGAGTGGCGTGGAGGTAGCGGCGGATTAAGGCATAATCTGCTGGGGTGAGGTGAGGGCGCTGGAAGGCGGGGACGGATTCGGGGAAGAGCAGACTTTGGAGGAGGGCAGTGATGTCGGGGAGCGGAAGGTGGTTGGCGGTGGTAAAATCGTAGGGTTCGGGAATGACGCGGGTGCCGTCCTGATGGGCACGGCCTTTGAGAACGCGGCCGAGGGGGCTGCGGTAAGTAATGGTGTTGTATTGAGCGGGCTGTTTGTAAAGAATATCTCCCTGGGGGTTGTGGAAGCTGATGGGGTTGGTGTGGCGGTTGGCGGCGGTGTCGCAGGGGGCGAAGCGGCGAGTGATGCGGGCGTTGGGGTAACCGAGTTCTTGGAGGCGCTGGTTGAGGCCTTGCTGGCCGAGGAATTCATAGAGTCGGTTGTAGGCGACGTTGTCGCTGACCAAAAGCATGCGTTTGATGTAGTTGCCGACGGTGGCGGTACGGTCAGAGTCGGCGGGGGCGGCGAAGGGGACGGGGGTTTGGCAGCGGTAGGCGGTGCCGGTGGCCATGATAGTACGGCGGGTGAGGGCGGGGTTGTGAAGGTCGTTAAGTTTTTCGAGGGCGAGAGCGACGACGGGGAGTTTGACCAAGCTGGCCGGGTTGAAGTACTGCTGGGGGTTGAGGTGGTAAGTGTGGGGAATGAAGGTGGGGCGGTTTCGGGCATCGCGGTTAATTTGGGTGTAGATAATTTGGAGTTCGTATTGGGGATTGTTGGCTACTCGCTTGAGTATGGGATTGGCCTGGAGCAGGGAATCCAGAAGGGGTGAGTCTCCTGACGTTGACCTCACTCCCTGCCCCCTTTTCCAAAGAAGAGGGGGCACCGGTTCATGAAGGCGGGTTCCTTTGCTTGCTTTCTTGTGGAGTGGTTGGACCGGGCTCACTGCTTCAGCAGCTAGTGTTACCAATAGCAGGCAAGCGACTCCTATCATATAGTAAAGGGAGGGGCGGGATTGGTGGGGCATTTTCATGGGATAGTGAAGCTGATTACTGATGCGGTAAACATGCTTCGACAAGCTCAGCATGGCATTCTGTTTCGTTTTGAACAGATTAATTAAAACGAAAAGGGCCGTGATGTTGCCACCACGGCCCTTTAGGCTGGTTTTGTGCGGGTTTTAGTCGGCTAAAGGGACTAGGCGCTTGGCAAGGAGGAGGTTGGAATCGGTTTGACGCCAGTTGTAGCCAGTACCGAACGGGAGGGCTTTGGGTTTGCGGAGGGTATCGCGGTAGGCAGCGGTGAGTTCGGGCTGGTATTGTTTGGCGAAAAGGTTGATGGGGCGGCGATAGGTGCCGTAGTAGTTGAACTGCCAGGCCCCTTTTTGAAAGTACTTCATGGCGATGCCGGAATCATCTTGTAGGATGTATTGGCTGCGACGGAGTACGGTGCGGCGCACTTTGTTGAAGTAGCTTTTGTGCATGAGGTAGGTGGCCGACTTTACATAGCTGGTGAGGGGACCGAGGTTGCGCACAAATTCGAGGGGGGCAGGTTGGGCATTGAGCTTCCAGTCGCTGAGGTCGGCGGAGAAGTAGTAGACGGTTTTGGGCTGGCCGTCGGGGCCACGGAGTTTCATTTCGACGCCGGGAATGGATTTGGAGTCGGGGGTTTGGATGGAATCAGCGCTTTGAAGCTGGCCGGTGGCATTGAGCTGGACGGGGCGGATGGCGGTGATTTGGTGGCCGGTGCGGGCGGCGAAGAGCATCATGAGCGGCAGAGCCCCGTCGAGCTCGACGGATT
>JAYSZD010001107.1:0-6140 GCA_043738185.1 Hymenobacter sp.
ATGGCCTGCTCGCTCAGCGTCTGGGTAAAGTCCTGCAGGGTGAAGCTCACCGAGTAGGACTTCTTGCCCGCGCCCAGGTTTTCGCCGGCATACACGTCGAACACGTTTATGCTTTGCAGCAGCTTCTTTTCGGTGCGCTGCGCAATCTGGCGGAGCTGGTCGAAAGTCACGCTGCTGTCTACTACCACGCTCAGGTCGCGCCGCACTTCCGGGAATTTCGGGAGCTCGCGGGCCGTGAGGGTGGGCTTGTATTTCTTGCTCAGCGCGTCCCAGTCCAGCTCGGCGTACCACACCGGCTGCGTCACATCGAGGCGCTTGAGCACGGAGGCTGCCACGGCGCCGAGCTGCGCCACGGGCTGGTTGTGCACCAGCAGCGCGAGGCCGCCCGCCAAGTAAGCGTGCTGCACCGGCTGCGAGGCCGCCCCAGAGAAGCCCAGCGCCGCCAGCACCTGCTGCACCGCCCCGGCCAAATCGTGGAAAGCGGCCTTTTCCGACTTCTGCTGCCAGGTTTCGCCGGCGGCATTGCCGGTCAGGTACAGCACCAGCTTGTTCTTTTCCAGGTACTTGCCATTCTCGTTCTGCGCGTACACTTTGCCGAATTCGTACAGCTTTAAATCCCGCTGGCGGCGGTTGAGGTTGTGCCGAATAATCTCCAGGCCCGAATGCAGCAGCGTGGGCCGCATGGCGTTCAGCTCCACGCTGTTGTAATTGAGGATTCGGACCAGCGAATTATCCGCTTCGCCTTCCTTGTCGAAGTACTGCGAGTTGGTGAGCGAGTTGGTGAGAATTTCCGAAAAACCCTGGCCGCTGAGCAGCGAGGCAACTTTTATCCGCGTTACCTCGGGGTCGGGGTTCGGGAAACGGGCCAGGAACGAGGCCGAGTTGTTCGGCCGCAGCGCCACGTTGTTGTACCCGTAAATCCGTAAGATTTCCTCAATGATATCGGCTTCGCGGGTCACATCCACTTTGTGGGGCGGCACGGTCAGCGTCCAGGTGTCCTGGTCGCCGGCGTCGGGGTTTTCGTTAGTGATTTCGATGTCCAGGTCCGTCAGAATCTGGCGAATGCGCTCGGGCGCGATGTACTGGCCCACCAGCCGTTCCACGCGGGGCAGGCGCAGGCGCACGGTGGCGGGCGGCACGGGCGCGGGGTACTCGTCCACGATACTTGCGGCCACGGTAGCGCCGGCCACTTCCTGCAGCAGCAGCGCCGCCCGCTTCAAGGCCACCAGCACCATGTTCGGGTCGGTGCCGCGCTCGAAGCGAAACGAGGCGTCGGTTTTCAGGTTGTGCGTCTGGGAAGTGCGGCGCACGGCGGCGGGGCCGAAGTAGGCACTTTCCAGGAACACCCGGGTGGTGGCCTCACTCACGCCCGAAGTTTTGCCCCCGAACACGCCGGCCAGCGCCATGGGCGCGCCGTTGGCGTCGGCAATCACCAGGTCTTCGGCTTTGAGGCTGCGCTCCACGCCGTCCAGCGTCACGAATTGCTCGCCGGCTTCGGCGCGCTTCACGCGAATCTGGCCGCCGGCAATCTGGTCGGCGTCGAAGGCGTGCAGGGGCTGGCCCAGCTCGTGCAGCACGAAATTGGTCACATCCACCACGTTGTTGATAGGAGAGAGGCCGATGCTGCGCAGGCGGCGCTGCAGCCACTCCGGCGATGCGCCCACCTGCACGTTTTCCATCAGCAGGCCAGCGTAGCGCGGGCAGGCTTCGGTGTCTTCAATGGTCACGCCGATGTTGGCGGCGGCCGAGGCGGGCGCCACGAAACCGCTCACGTCGGGCAGATGGCAGGGCTGGCCGAGCAGGGCGCGCAGCTCGCGGGCCACGCCGTAGTGCGAGGCGGCATCGGCGCGGTTGGGCGTGAGGCCAATTTCATACACCGTATCCGAGCCCAGGCCGAAGTAGTCGGCGGCGGGCGTGCCGTTGGGTAGCTCGGTATCGAGCACCATGATGCCGGCGTGCGACTGGCCCAGGCCAATTTCGTCCTCAGCGCAAATCATGCCTTCGGAAGCCGCGCCGCGAATTTTGCTTTTCTTGATTTTGAACGGCTCGCCCTGTGCGGGGTAAAGCGTGGCGCCTTCCAGTGCCACCACCACGCGCTGGCCGGCGGCCACGTTGGGGGCGCCGCACACAATCTGGCGGGGCGTACCGTCGCCCACGTCCACGGTGGTCAGGCTGAGCTTGTCGGCATCGGGGTGGGCCTCGCGGGTGAGCACGGTGCCCAGCACCACGCCGCGCAGGCCGCCGGGAATGCTTTCCAGTTCTTCCAAACTCTCCACTTCCAGGCCCGAGCCGGTGAGCAGGGCGCCGATTTCGGCAGCAGGTTTATCGGTCGGAATGAGGGTTTTAAGCCAGTCGAGGGAAATGCGCATTTTCAGTGAACAGTTAGCAGTGAGCAGTTATCAACCGCGTTGATAAGCAAGGCAAAGGTACGGCGGCCGGCAAGGGGATGGGGTCTGCGGGGGGCCTACTTCCGATACGATTTTTCCCCGGCTGGAATGCCGATTTTCAGGCGGTTGTCGGCCGGGGGGACCGGGCAGCTGTACGCGTTGTTGTAGGCACAAAACGGGTTGTAGGCAGCGTTGAAATCCAGCTTCAGCTCGGCCACGTTGAGCTTGGGAATGGGCGCATCGAGGTAGCGGCCGCCGCCGTAGGTTTCGCGGCCGTTGGTGAGGTCGGTGAAGGGAATAAACAGCGTGGAATCGGTGCCGGTGGCTTTTAAATAAAGCGTTAATTGCTGCGCGGCTTTGTCGATGGTGAAATTAGCTTTCCCCCAGTTTAAATATTTCTCCGTGCGATTGTCGCTCATTTGCATCGTTACCGTATCGGGCGTTTCGTTGCGCGCCACGGTGGCATTAATTACAAAATCCAACGAGGCCGGATAGTATTTCAGGCTGTCGAAACTGGCCTTTTCAGTGGGAATCAGAGGCGAGTTTTCGCCTTGGCGAAACGATTTGTTTTTCTCCTTGCGGGCTTTATTTAATTGAGCGGCGTAGGTGCTGATGTCGAGTTTCGTGTCGTTCAGGGAATAGAAAATAATTCCGATTACAGCGACGACGATGGCAATTTTTTTAAGCATGCGACAATGGTTTTTTGAAAAGGTAGGCAACCCCGGCCACATGAAGTGGCATCTTTGGCCCCGAATACCGCTACGGGTACTCGCTTGTTCTGCCTTATGCGCCTGTTTTTTCTGCGGTTTCTCTGTTTTGTAAGCCTTGGTCGGGCCGCGGCCCAACAGCCGGCTTTTGTCCCTCTCCGGCCCGCCGCCCACCAGGTCAACCTGCTGGTGCACACCCGGCTCGATGTGAAGTTTGACTATGCCAAACGTTACCTGTACGGGCGCGAATGGGTGACCCTCAAGCCCCACGCCCAGGCCACCGACACGCTGCGCCTCGACGCCAAAGGCATGGACATAAAAACCGTGGCGCTGGTGCAGGGCAGCACCACCACGCCGCTCAAATACGACTACAACCAGCGCCAGCTGCTTATCCGGCTGGGCCGCATGGTGCCCGCGGGCGAGGCTTACACCGTGTACCTCGAATACACGGCCAAGCCCGACGAGTTGGGCACTAAAGGCGGCGCCGCTATTCGCGGAGCTAAGGGCCTGTACTTCATCAACCCCGACAGCGCTGTGGCCGGCAAGCCCGTGCAAATCTGGACGCAGGGCGAGCCCGACGCCAACTCGGTCTGGTTTCCGACCATCGACGAAACCAACCAGAAAACCACCCAGGAAATCAGCCTGACGGTGCCCAGCAAGTACGTCACGCTCAGCAATGGCCTGCTGGTAGCCCAGACGCCCGCTGGCCCCGGCCTGCGCACCGACACCTGGAAAATGGACCAGCCCCACGCGCCCTACCTGTTTATGATGGCCGTGGGCGACTTCCGTATTACCAAAGACACTTGGCGCGGCAAGGAGGTGAGCTACTACCTCGAACCCAAGTACGCGCCCCAGGCAAAGGCTATTTTCGGCAAGACGCCGCGCATGCTGGAGTTTTTCTCGCAGCGCCTCGGCGTGGATTTTCCCTGGAGCAAGTACAGCCAGGTGGTGTGCCGCGAGTTTGTGGCCGGCGCCATGGAAAACACTACGGCTTCGCTGTTTGGGGAGCAGGCGCAGGGCTCGGCCCGCGAGCTGCTGGACTGGCCGTACTCCCTGGTGGAGCGCGAAATTGCCCACGAGCTATTCCATCACTGGTTCGGCGACTACGTGACGGCCGAAAGCTGGGGCAACCTGACGATAAACGAGTCGTTTGCCAACTTCAGCGAGGTGCTGTGGGCCGAGCACGAGTATGGCCCCGATGCCGCCGCCCAGCAGGCCGACCTCAGCCTGCGCACCTACTTCCGCAGCCCCGGCAATTTCGGTAAGCCGCTGGTGCGTTCGCAGTACCGGGAAAAAGACGAGCTGTTCGACGCCGTGACCTACGAGAAGGGCGGCAACATTCTGAACATGCTGCGGGCCTACCTGGGCGAGGACGTGTTTTTCCGGGGCCTGCAGCAGTTTCTGAAGCAAAACGCCTTCGGCACCGGCGAGCCCCACCAGCTGCGGCTGGCGCTGGAAGCCGCCTCAGGCCAGGACCTGAACTGGTTTTTCGACCAGTGGTACTACCGGGCGGGCCACCCCGTGGTTACCATTGCCTACCAATGGGACGCGGCCCGCCAGCGCCAAGTCGTAATCGTGCGCCAGACCCAGCCCGGCGTGCCATACGTGCTGCCGCTGGCCGTGGACGTGTACACCGACGGCCACGCCCGGCGCTACGCCGCCACCCTGCGCCACGCCGTGGATACGCTGTATTTCCCGGCCGCCACCAAGCCCGATTTGGTGAACGTGGACGCGGAAAAAGTGCTGGTGTGGCAGAAGGACGACCAAAAATCATTGGCAGAATTCGCCTACCAGTACCGCCACGCCCCGCGCTACCTCGACCGCCGCGAAGCCCTGCGCGCCGCTCAGGCCCAGCTAGCCGACCCGCTGGCGCGGCATATTCTGGTAGCTGGCCTGGCCGATAAATCGGCCGCGCTGCGCCAGCTCGCCGTGGAGGCGCTCGACCTCAACAATCCCGCCCTGCGCAAAGCAGCCGAGCCACTGCTGGCGAAGCTGGCCGCCACCGATTCGGCGGGACCGGTGCGGGCCGCCGCCCTCACCGCCCTGGGCGGGCTGAAGCAGAAGCGCTACACCGCCCTATTCACCAAAGCCCTGGCAAGCAAGTCGTACCGGGTGCAGGGCGCGGCGCTGCTGGGGCTGCTGCCGCTGAACCCCGCGCAGGCGCTGGCTCGGGCCAAGGCTTTCGAAGCCGATAACAAAGGTGCCCTGACTACGGCTATGGTGAATGTGTATGGGCAAGCCGGCGGCCCGGAACAGTGGCTTTCGATGCTGGCCAAGTACGCCGCCGCCGACGCCAACGGCCGGTTCGAGATGCTGCCCGGCCTCGCCGAAATCCTCGGCCGCCTCGACGACCCGGCGGCGCTGTCGCAAGGCATCGGCCGCATCAAAGAGTTGACGGTGCAGTACAAGCCCTACATCGACGCCAGCCGGATTATCGGCCTGCTGCGCCAGATTCAGCAGCGGCAAGCGAAGCGGCCCAACGGGGCGCAAGTCGCGGCCTTGGTAGAGCAGGCGGTGGGGGAGATTGGGGCGGCGAAGTAGATGGGCCTGCTCGAAGGAACTGCTGTTTCGGAGTTGCACTCCGAAAGCTCATTTATGCGGAGGGGAACTCCGCGTAATTGACAGTGCCTGCTATAAAGCACGGCGACTTCAAGTCCCAGCAGTTGCACTCCGAAAGAGCAAGGAGTTGTCTGCTGGAAGCAGCCACGAAAAACAGACGTGAAGCGAGTTTACGAAACTCATCTCCTAACGGCGTTTCGTAAACTTTGATTGATATACGAGTTTCGTAAACTCAATCAGGACCTTGGTTGCCCTTTGCCATGCGGGAAAGCTCCTTTGTTAGTAGTTTATTTATTAGACTTGTTGCAGCGTTTTATCAATGCGTTAGGCAGAAGTTCCAAAGGCCTGCGCATACTTCCAATGCTACATCGAACTGGTCGAGGTTGTGCATGCGCAGCCGGTCAGACAAAATACGGTAGCGTTTCAAGCCGCCAATACTATGCTCGACGACCACGCGCTTACGTGCTTGCTGGGTGTTGCGAAATCG
>JAYSZD010001108.1:0-6112 GCA_043738185.1 Hymenobacter sp.
CTGCTGCGCCTCGTCACGCTGAGCGAAACGCATCCCTCCATCATCATCTGGAGCCTGTACAACGAGGATTGGGGCGCCCAGGATATTGCCACCAACCCCGAAACCCGCCAGTATATCATGGATACCTACCACTTCATGCAGATTGCCTACCCGCAGTTTCTGGTGGTGGACAACGACGGCTGGCACCATATTTCCCACATTGGCCGCCTGAAGTCCGACCTGCTCACGGCCCACCTCTACACCCCCGACCTCACGCGCTGGAAAGAACTGCTGGACCGCCTGGTGGGGGGCGAAATGACGGGCACCGCCGCTTTTCCGCTGGTAGTGGGCGACGCGTTTTTTTACCGGCGCCAGGTGCCGCTCATCGTGAGCGAGTGGGGCGGCTTTGGCTTCCCAGACTACGGCGGGCCGCAGGACGCGGAATCCCGCACCAACAGCATCCTGGCCTTCAAACAGGAGCTGCGCCGCCGGCCCATTGCCGGCGATGTGTACACGCAGGCCACCAACATCGAGGACGAACGCAACGGCTTGCTTGAAGCGCAAACCGGCGAGCTGAGCGTGCCCAAAGGGCTGCTTGCTTCCCGCCACATGCAGCATTTGGGGTAGCGAGGTGTTAGTCGTTAGTCAAAATCTTAACTGCGCGCCAACTGCTTAACTGCGCGCCAACTGGTAGCAACTAAAAGCCAACAACTAAAAGCCGGACAGCCGCCGCCGCGGCTGGGGCACGGCCAGGGTGGCGGTGATGCACCAGTCTGCCCGCAGCGCTGTGTTGTTGGCGCGGAGCTGGGTCAGAATTTTGCCCGGCACGGTACTGGTAATGGAGCCCTGGCGCAGCAGTATTTTGGCCACTTCCAGGGGGTGTTGGGGTGCGGGCACTTTGGCCGCCCCCGGCACTACCAGCTCAAAAACAACCAGCGACTCCGCTTCTTCGGAGCTCTGGGAAAGGCAGTTCACTTCGACAGTGCTGACATGCGTTGTTGGGTCGCTGTTTGACATATAGAAAGTGTGAAAACGTTGAATAACGAAGACCAATATAGGGTTCGTAAATATGGCAATCAATTGCCGGATTTTTACTATTGAACCCCTTAACTTAATCAAAAAGCAATAGGATACGGGCCGAACCTGCCCGCCGCTTCTGGGGTTATCTTTGCAGCGCGTCGTTTCCCGACGCGTTCCCGCCCTATGACCATAACCAAAGAAGCCGTTCTCAAAGCGCTGAGCTACGTGGAGGAGCCCGACCTGGGCCAGGACCTGGTGACGCTCAACATGATTGAGAACATTGAGATTGACGGCCTTACCGTGGCCTTCACCGTAGTCCTGACCACGCCCGCATGCCCGCTCAAGCAGCTTATTCACGATGCCTGCGAGCGCGCCATCCACACAATGGTGGACAAGGACGCCAATGTTGTCATCACCATGACCTCGCGTGTAACCACCCTGCGCAATAACCGGGGCGACCTGCTGCCCGGCGTCAAAAACATCATTGCCATTGCCTCGGGCAAGGGCGGAGTGGGCAAGAGCACGGTCACGGCCAACCTGGCGGTGGCTTTGGCCGCCACCGGTGCCAAAGTGGGGCTGGTCGATGCCGATATTTCGGGCCCCAGCATGCCCACTATGTTTGGCGTGGAGAACGAGGCGCCCCACATCTTCCAGGGTCCTAACGGCAAAAATCTCATCCAGCCGATTGAGAAGTATGGCGTCAAGCTGATGAGCATTGGCTTTCTGGCACCAGCCGAATCGGCCATTGTGTGGCGCGGCCCCATGGCGTCGTCGGCACTCAAGCAGTTTATTACCGAAGTGGACTGGGGCGAATTGGATTACCTGCTGCTGGACCTGCCGCCCGGCACGTCCGACATTCACCTGACGCTGGTGCAAACCGTGCCCGTTACCGGTGCTGTCATTGTGACTACGCCGCAGAAAGTGGCGCTGGCCGATGCGCAGAAAGGCCTGCAAATGTTCCGTCAGCCCCAGATAAACGTGCCCGTGCTGGGCGTGGTGGAAAACATGGCGTGGTTTACCCCGGCCGAGCTGCCCGACAGTAAGTATTTCATTTTTGGTGAAAACGGCGGTCAGCGGCTGGCGGCGCAGCACGACGTGCCGCTGCTGGGCCAGCTGCCGCTGGTGCAAAGCATCCGCGAAAATGGCGACGAAGGCCAGCCCGCCGTGCTCGACCCCAAATCGGTGGTAGGGCGCCTGTTCGCCGACCTGGCCGAAGCTGTAGCCCGGCAAATCAGCATCCGCAACAATGTGGCCCCCAAAACAGCCGTCGTGCAAATGAACCCTTAAGTCACTAGTTGTCAGTTGTTATTCATTTATAATAATTTGAATAACAACTGACAACTAGCAACTGACAATCCGCTTACTTTTGAACGACTACTTAATGCTCGTGGAAAGCTCAACCCCCGCCCCTGTTTTCGACCACCCGCTGATGCCTCGTATTGAGGCCGCTTTGGATACGCTGCGCCCTTACCTGGCCACTGACGGTGGTAACGTGCGCGTGGCCAACATCACCGCCGACGGCATTCTCCAACTCGAATGGGAAGGCGCTTGCGGCGCCTGCCCCATGTCGCCGATGACAAGAGCGGGCCTGGAAGACACCGTAAAAAAAGCCGTGCCCGAAATCACCGCCGTGGAGGCAAGGTAGTATACCGGAGCCTCGGCACACTGCTGCCCGAGCTGCCCGAAACATGCAGTAGCGCGGCCCGGCTCTACTTTTGCCCGTGCACCCTTCCCTTTCCCTATGGCCACCTCGCCTAATTCGCCTACCCTTCACTCCTGGATAGATATTCCGCCCACGAGCGACTTTCCCATTCAAAACTTACCCTTCGGGGTGTTTGAGACCGACGAGCGGGGCCCGCGCCTGGCGGTGGCCATCGGGGGCTACGTGCTCGACCTGTACGCCGCCAGCCAGCACGGTTTTTTTCAGGATTTGGTGGAGTTGGGCGCGGCCCAGCCCAAAGTATTTCGCCGCCGCTCGCTCAATGCCTTTTTGCGGCTGGGCCGGCCGGCGTGGCGCGCTGTGCGCCAGCGTATAAGTGAGCTGCTGCGCCACGACGCGCCCGAGCTGCGCGATAATGAAGGCGCCGTAAGCCAGTGCCTGCTGCGCCAAACCGAAGTGCGCATGCTCCGCCCCGTCAAACCGGCGAACTACACTGATTTCTACAGCAGTATTGAGCATGCCACCAACGTGGGCACCATGTTCCGGGACCCGGCCAATGCCCTACTGCCCAACTGGCGCCACCTGCCCATCGGCTACCACGGCCGCACCAGCAGCATCGTGGTTTCGGGCACCAACATCAAGCGGCCCAACGGCCAGCGCAAGGCGCCCGATGAAGCCCTGCCCACTTTTGGCCCCAGCAGTCAGCTCGACTTTGAGTTGGAAATGGGTTTCGTAGTTGGCACCAGCACCGCCTTGGGCACCACCGTTCCCCTGGCCGAAGCGGAGGACCACATCTTCGGCCTGTGCCTCTTCAACGACTGGAGCGCCCGCGACCTGCAAAGCTGGGAATACGTGCCGCTCGGGCCGTTTCTGGGCAAGAATTTCGGTAGCAGCATGGCCCCGTGGATTGTCACACTCGATGCGCTGGAGCCCTTCCGCATTGCCGGGCCGGTGCAGGAGCCCACACCCCTGCCCTACCTGGCCCACAGCGGCGAGCACAACTTCGACATCCACCTGGAAGTAGCCCTCACGCCCGCCGGCGGTACCGAAACAACCCTCAGCCGGGCCAATTTTGGCCTCATGTACTGGAGCATGGCCCAGCAGCTGACGCACCATGCTTCCAATGGCTGCAATATTGAAGCCGGCGACCTGTACGCCTCGGGCACCATCAGCGGCCCTACGCCCGACTCGCTCGGCTCGATGCTGGAGCTGGCGTGGCGCGGTACCCGGCCCATGCCGTTGCCCGATGGCTCGGAACGCAAGTTCCTGCTCGATGGAGACACAGTGACCATGCGCGGCCACGCCGAAAAAGAAGGTATTCGAATTGGATTTGGCGAAGTTACAGGCACCATCCTTCCGGCCGAGTAAACTCAAGCAATAGTGAGTAGCCCGCCGGCGTGAATGAGTTGGCTGTTGCTGGTTGTTAGTTGTCAGTAACAACAGGTCAGTGTAATAACTATACACCGACAACTAACAACCAGCAACTGCTAAAAACTAATGAATCCGGTCGTCGCGCACTGGCAGATTGGTTACGATTTCGCCTTCAATTAATAGCAATTCCTGCAGCCGTTCTTCTACCAGTTTGGGGTCGCAGTATTCCTTGGCCAACTCCACGTAAGCCACAAAATGCGCGGCTTCCGAAACCATTAATTCGTAGTAGAATTTACTGAGCTCCTGGTCGGCGATGTTTTGCCAGAGCAGCTTGAACCGCTCGCAGCTGCGCGCCTCAATCAAGGCGGAAACCAGGAGCTGGTCCATGAGCTGGCGTTCGCGGGCGCCACCTTTGCGCACATGCGCCAGCAACTGTACCACGTACTCATCGCGTCGCGGCCGGCCCAGCTGAAAACCGCGTTTGCGCAGCTCCAGCAGCACTCTTTCGAAGTGGCTCCACTCCTCGACCACCAGGTCGGTGAGTTCGTCAACGAGGCGGGTTTTTTCAGGATAATGGATAATCATGCTAATGCCGGTGCTGGCGGCTTTTTGCTCGCACCAGGCATGGTCTACCAAAATATCCTCAATGTTTTTACCGGCGATACCCACCCAGCGCGGGTCCGTATTCAGCTTCAGCTTGAGTATAGTTTTCTCTTTCATCTGTGATTAATTAATTAAAGAAATCCCACCTCAGCCCCAATTGAAAACGACGCGGATACCCCGTGTAATACGGCGTGGTAAAATACCCGTCGCCCAATAATCCTTGGTTCACGTAAGCGTACTTCAGGAATACGGTAACTGACTTGATATCCGCCGTAAAGAATACGTTTGCCACCGCGTAATTGCGGATGGTAAAGTTATTTTGTTGGTAGAACTGCTGCGTACTTGGGCTGTAATCAAAGGCGCGAAAGCGTGATTGGTAATACAACTCGGCACCCACCTGGCTGAGCAGTGCTTTCTTGAAAATATAACTTTGGTAATACACACGGGAGTTGGTAACCAGCGCCGGAATGCGTAGCCCATCCACGTTGCCGCCTCTGGTATAGGTGCCTTGGTTGTCGAAATTCACCCGGCCCAGCCCTACCCGGTGCCGCGCGGCCACCACCAGCAAGTTGCGGGGCACATCAATCTGCGCGGGCACGCCCTCCGTGTTGTAATACACCAAATCCACGATATTCACGCCACTCACGCTGGCCTCGAAGCGCTGCTCCGTGAGCCGACCCAGGTCGGGAATTTTCAGGCGAATGCGGCCGGTGAGTTGCGTGGTGCTGGTATTGTTAAACTCGCTACTACCCGCCAAATGGTCCCACTGGTAGTGGTTGCCCACAAACTGCTGCTGCGTGAGCGTGGGTCCCGCCGAAACCCGCATAATTTCGCCCGATAGCGGCCCGGTACGCACCACGGCTTTCAGCCAGTATTCGGGCGATTTGGCGCTGCTACTGCCCAGCGAAAACGGTTTCAATTCGCCGGCCGCTTCCACGGCATAAATCGTGCGGTAGTTGAAAGCCGCCGTGCCCCCAAAAAAAACATCGTGAAACTCGCGCGTGGGGGCGCCCTCAATGAGCGGTAATCCGCCGGCTTGTGACGTGGAATCGAGGCGGCGGCTGGTGAGCGAGGCCAGCCGGTCGCGGGCATACACCCGGTACTCCACAGCGTCGGTCCGGCCCAGCAGGCCCACGGTATTTTCTATTTGCCGGTACTCGGCCCGGTCGAGCGTAGCGCGGGTATTGCGCTCGAAATTGGAGGGGTAAAACAGGAGGTTACCGAAGCCAATGGAGGTTAGCGCCTGGTCGGAATAGCTGTTGTACTGGCGCTTGGCATCGAAGGTGTGGTAGACCGTGAGCCCGCGCCCGAGCAGGCGGTAGGTCTGGGTGAAGTACAACTCGTCGCGGTCCTCGTTGTTGGCGGCTCTGGTGAGGTAAACCCGCTCCCGGCCGTAGTTGAACAGGTCGCGGGGCCGGGTTTGGCCGGTAGTGGTGTCGCGGCCGCTGGGCAGGCGCGTGGTCGTAATTACGGGCCGGA
>JAYSZD010001109.1:0-6111 GCA_043738185.1 Hymenobacter sp.
CGCCTGCGAAGGACCTTATCACGCTGGTATTTCGTCGAACGAGTGCCGTTCTGGGGTGATAATGTCCTTCGCAGGCGGACGCCAGATAGAGGATGACAGATTTTCCGACTTTCTAAACAGCTTCATTTATTTCTCCTTTCTTATGGAACCCCTCGAAAAACCCTTTTCCGCGCCCGACAGCCTGCGCCTGATTCAAGAGATGATACTGTCGGCGAAGCAGGACCTGAGCGACAATTCGTTCGACCTGCTGCTTTGGGGCTGGCTGGTGCTGGCTGCGGCTTTGGTGCACTACGGCCTGCTGCAAGCCGATTTTGACAAGCCCTGGGTGGCCTGGCCCGTGCTCATGGGCCTGGGCACGGTGGCTTCTTTCGTCAACGGCGCCCGCCGGGCGCGCCGGGAGCGGGAGCGGGCGCGCACCGCCCAAGGCGATTTCATGACCTATCTGTGGGCCGGCTTCGGGGTGCTCATGCTGATGCTCATCGGCGTGGGCGCGGCCTCGGGCTGGGGGTTGGCGTATCCGCTCATCATTGCGCTCTATGGCCTGAGCACCTTTGCCACGGGCGGGGCGCTACGCTTCCGGCCGCTGATTTGGGGCGGCGCGGCCTGCTGGCTGCTGGCCACGGCGGCGTTCCGGGCCAACTTTGAAACGCAGCTACTGCTCATCGCGGCCGCCGTGCTGGTGGCCTACGTGGTACCGGGGCACTTGCTCCGCAATCAATACCGCCGTGGCCGCGCCGTTTAGCGACCTCGACCCGCTGCTGCACTCGCAGCTGCGGCTGGCGGTGATGAGCCTGCTGCTGAGCGTGCGGGAAGCCGAATTCAACTTCCTCAAGGAAAAGACCGGCGCCACCGCCGGCAACCTGAGCGTGCAGCTGGGCAAGTTGAAAGAAGCCAATTACCTCACCATGACCCGGGAGATGAACGGCAGCTACCCACTCACGCGCTGCGCCATCACGCCGGTGGGCGTGGCCGCCTTCGAGAAATACGTGGCCGACCTGCAAGGCTACCTCAAGCCCGGCGGCTAGCACTGCTCCGGCTTCTGCCTACATCTTGGTTTCCTGCTTATCTGGCCGCTTTTTGAGGTCAGCCAGGCCGCGCCTTGTCATTTCCTTGCCTGATTTTTCCTCTTTTTTCCACACCATTAGCCCGTTTTCGCCATGAGAAAGTACCTGTTTGTGTTGTTGCTGATGACTGCCGCCTTGCTGCCCCGCCGGGGCCGGGCCCAGGCCAGCGGAGCTGCCGCGCTCGCCAATATCCAGAGCCGCCTCACCTGGCGCACGCCCACCGATTCGGTGCAGCAGCTGGCCATGGCGCTCGACCAGTTACGGGCCAAAACCCCCAACCCCTACCTCAGCTACTGGGGCGCGTTTGCGCAGTACCACCTGTACTTCCGCTACGGTAAAGACAAGCAGCGGGCCGAGCAGGCGCTCAATAAAGGCATCGCGCTGCTGGAAGATATACCCACGAAAAACGCCGAGCATTATGCTCTGCTCTCGCTGCTGCAAGGCCTGAACCTGGAATTCGCCAGTTTCCTTACCATGCCTTTCAAGGCCGGCGCGGTGAAGGAAAGCGCCGAAAAGGCCCTGACCCTGGCGCCCAACAACCTGCGCGCCCACTACGCGCGCGGCATCAACGACTTCTACACGCCCAAGCAGTACGGCGGCGGCAAAGTGGCGGCCGCGCACTTCAAGCAAGCCATTGCGCTGGCCGACAAGCCCGACCCCAACCCCTACGCCCCCGACTGGGGCAAGGCCGACGCCTACTGCTACCTGGTGCAGGCCTATCAGGCCGCTGGTCAAACCGAGCTGGCGCGTAAATATGGCGGTGAAGGCCTGGGCAAATACCCCGCACACGCCCGGCTCAGGGGCATCGTGGCCAAGCTGTAGGAGACAGCCAGCCAGAATAGTTGCCGCCATTGAACACTGAAAAACCAGTTTCACGCTTCCCATTATGCTTCCTGGTACTTTGATTTGCGCGCAGCGATGCCTGCGCAGCCTGGCCGTGCTGTGCCTGGTGGCCGGCGTAGCGCAGGCCCAGCAGCCGCTGCTGCGCGGCACGGTGACTGACCGCACCAGCGGCGAGAAGCTGCTGGGCGCCACGGTGCGGCTGGCGAACTCGCCCGGCGTGGGTACCGCCACCGACCTCGACGGGGCCTTTGCGCTGCCGGGGCCGGCCGGGCGGCCCGATACGCTCCTGGTGAGCTACGTGGGCTACCAGGCGTGGCGCCTGCCGCTGACGGGCGCGCCGGCCGGCCCGCTGGCGGTGCGCCTGACGCCCGGTTCGGTGCAAACCCTGGCCCAGGTGGAGGTGACGGCCAAGCGGCCCATTGCCGAAGATTTCATTGTGCGGGAGCTGAATTTCCTGCAAATCGTGACCAACCCCGCCGCCGCCGCCGACCCGCTGCTGGCCGTGCGCACCCTGCCCGCCGCCACCAACACCGACGAGTCGGCCAGCATCAGCCTGCGCGGCTCCGACCCCAGCCAGACCGGCATCTACCTCAACAACGTGCCGATTTACGACGCCGTGAAGTTTGCGCAGCTCAGCGGCCTGGGCACGTTCGGTATTTTCAGCGTCGACTTGGTGAAGTCGGTGCTGGTGTTTCCCAGCAACCCGCCGCTGGAGTTTGGCAACGCCGGCGCCGGCCTCATCAGCCTGAGCACCGACGAGCAGCCGCGCGCCCGGTTTCTGCAAGCGTCCCTGGGGCTGGCCAACTCCGGTGTGCTGGCGGGCACGCCCATCGGCAAGCGCGGCATGCTCAAAGCCTACGTCAACGGCCAGGACGGCCGCCTGCTCCGGGCCGTAAATCCGGCCACCTTTCGGCAGCTGCCCCGCCTGGGAATGGTGGACGGCGGCGTGCATCTGGCCACCAAAATAGGCGAGTATGGCACCCTGAAGGCTTTTGCCTACGGCATCGCCGAGCAGTACACCTACCGCGTGCAGAACGGCCCTCCGGACGACCCGTACCGCTACCGCAACCGCCGCGGCTTCTACACCCTAAGCTACGAGCAAGCCTGGGCCCGCACCGACCTCGCCCTGGCCCAGGGCCTGAGCCTGCGCCACGCCGACGATGCCGTGGGCGGCAATTACCGCACCACCCGCCGCGGCCACGACGCCTACGCCGCCGCGCACTACCGCCGCTACTGGACCGACGCCTTCTCGACCCGCGTGGGCCTGAGCTACGACGAGCGCCGCCTCAACGTGAACGGTGAGTTTCCTAATTTCCGGGCCGGTGCCGACCCGGGCCAGTCTCCCACTTACACGGCCACGTTCGGGCGCGGACGCACGCTTTGGGAAGGGTACCAGTACACCAAGCTGCGCCGCGGCCTCTGGACCGCCGGGCTGGGCCTGCGCCTGAATGCCCTGCCGCGCCCGGCTCAGTCCGGCTACCAGAGCGCCCAATTCAACCTGCGCCGCGACCTGAGCGCGCGGCAGTTCCTGAACCTGTCAGGCGGGCAGTACACGGCCATCACCGCGCCCGAGGCCCTGCAATTCCCGTACCTGCGCACCCGCACCCGCCAGCTGGCGCTCGACTACAGCTACGCCCGGCCGGGCCTGACGGTGGCCGCCGCCGTCTACGCCAAAGAGGAGTATTCCGTCGTGTCGGCGCGGCTGGTGGGGCTCGAAGCCTACGCCGAACGCAGTTTTGGCCCGCACTTCCGGGCCGATGTGGGTGTTGCGGCCGTGCGTGCCGGGCGCGCCACTTTCGACGCCCAGGACCCCAATGCCGCCGCCCTGGCCCGCGCCCAGCGCCGCTACAACCTGCCGTTTTCGTTCAAAACCAACCTGCGGCTGGCCGGCAAGTGGGGCGAGTTGGGCGCCTTTGCTCAGTACCGGGCCGGCGCCCCCTTCACGCCCGTGTTGGGCGCCACCACCGACCCCGCCACCGGCTCCGTGCAGCCGCAGTACGCCGCCATGCCCAACGCCGCGGCCCTGCCCAACTATTTCCGCGCCGACTTCTCGGCCAGCAAGTTTGTGCGCCGCCCCAGCAAGGCCGGCAGCCTGGTGCTGTTTGCGGTGCTCAGCAACGTATTCAACACCGAAAACGTGAGCGGCTACACCTACTCGGCCGACTACCAGCAGGCCACGCCCACGCTTTTTCAGCGGCGCCTCCTCTACTTTGGCCTGGTGAAAACCTGGCAGTAAGGCCCGGTGCTTGTTTTATGCAAAGAGCCCCGGCCTGTGAAGACCGGGGCTCTTTTGCGCTGCTGCGAATTAACTTGTTGGGGTCGCTTACGCCTCGTAGTTGGGCGAGAAAGTGCCGGCCGGCTGGCCGTCGGCCGTGGGGTAGTCGGTGTAGCCGTCGTCGAAGCCGTTGGGGCCGGGCGCGTAGAAAGTGGCCTGGTCGGCTTCGGCCAGCGGGGTGCCGGCCTTGAGGCGCTCCACCAGGTCGGGGTTCGAGATGAAGGGACGGCCGATGGCCACGAGGTCGGCCTGGCCGGCCAGGGCGGCTTCAATCTGCTCTACGTCGGTGTAGCCGCCGCTGAGGATGAGCGTGTTGGTGAATTTCTGGCGAATGGTAGCTACCGTTTCGGCAGGAACGGCCGGGGCGCCCATGCTCTCGTGGTTGACCAAATGCAGGTAAACCACGCCGATTTTTTGCAGCTCTTCCGCCAGGTAGGCGTAGGTCTCGTCAATTTCGGGGTAGTTCGGGGTGTCGTTGAACTGGCCCCAGGGCGAAAGGCGGATGCCGGTGCGCTCCGGCCCGATGGCCTCGGCCACGGCGCGGGTCACCTCCAGCACGAAGCGGGCGCGGTTCTGCACGCTGCCGCCGTATTCGTCGGTGCGTTGGTTGGAGGCAGGATTCAGGAATTGCTCCAGCAGGTAGCCGTTGGCACTGTGCAGCTCCACGCCGTCGAAACCGGCCTCCAGGGCCAGCTTGGCGCTGTGCACGAACTCGTCGCGTACCTGGGCCAGCTCCTCGGCGCGGATGGCGCGCGGCACGGGCTGGTCCTGCATCTGGGCCTGGTCGGTCCACATCTGGCCGGCGGCGGCAATAGCGGACGGGGCCACGCCTTCGGCGCCCTCGGGCAGGTTGTGGGGGTGGAACACGCGGCCGGCGTGCATCAGCTGGATGAAGATGTGGCCGCCGTGGTGGTGCACGGTTTCCGTCACGCGCTGCCAGTTGGTGGCCTGCTCCTGGTTGAAGAGGCCCGGAATGCGGGCGTAGCCGAGGCCGTTGGCAGCCGGCGAAGTGCCTTCGGTGATGATGAGGCCGGCGGTGGCACGCTGGCGGTAGTACTCGGCCATCAGCTCGTTGGGTACATTGCCCAGGGCGCGGCTGCGCGTCATGGGAGCCATCACCAGGTGGTTGGTCAGGGTCAGGGCGCCCAGTTTGGCGGGTTCAAATGCTTTGTTCGACATATCTAAAGAAAGGCTGCGGTGCGTGAGGCGCGGCAGAATTGGGTGAAACGCAGTTCAGAACGAGGTACGTACATGAATTGTTTCCGCAGCTAAAGTCGTAAGCATTCAACGCGCTTGAAAAGCCCCGTCAAAAACAGAAAAAGCCCGCTCCAGATGCTGGAACGGGCTTTTCAAGACAACGTATTACGCAATAATTATTTCTCGCAATCAAAGATTACATGGGCGTGGTTTCGGCGAAGCGCTTGTTCACCTCGTCCCAGTTGATGAGGTTGAAGAACGCGGCGATGTAATCGGGCCGGCGGTTTTGGTACTTGAGGTAGTAGGCGTGCTCCCACACGTCGAGGCCGAGCACGGGCAGGCCCTTGCAGCCCGCGTCGGGCATCAGCGGGTTGTCCTGGTTGGGCGTCGAGCAGATTTGCACCGAGCCATCGGCCTGCTTGCACAGCCACGCCCAGCCCGAGCCGAAGCGCGTGGTGCCGGCCTTGGTGAATTCCTCTTTGAACTTGTCGTAGCTGCCGAACGCCGTGGTAATGGCTTCGCCGACGGCGCCGCCGGGCTGGCCGCCGCCGTTGGGCGAGAGAATGGTCCAGAACAGGGAGTGGTTGTAGTGGCCGCCGCCGTTGTTGCGCACGGCCGCCGGGGCCTTGGCAATATTGTGCAGAATCTCCTCGATGGACTGGTTTTCCATCTCCGTGCCCGCGATGGCCGCGTTCAGGTTGGTTACGTAGGCCTGGTGGTGCTTGCTGTGGT
>JAYSZD010001110.1:0-2458 GCA_043738185.1 Hymenobacter sp.
CTGCTTGCTTCGGTGCGGTAGGGTGCCACTAGCCCGGAGGCCAAAGAAATGGGTGGCGCGGAATTCGCGCCACCCACTAGTTTTTTCAGCCAGGCCAGCATCGGGCTACAGGGCCGCCAGCACGGCTGCTTCGGCCTTGGCAACAGCCGCCGCCAATCCGGCCGCGTTCTTGCCGCCGGCCGTGGCGAAGAACGGCTGCCCGCCGCCGCCACCCTGGATTTCCTTGGCCAGCTCGCGCACCAGCGTGGTGGCGTTGAGCTTGCCGGCTTGGGCAATTTCGTCGGCCAGCATCACGGCCAGCTGGGGCTTGCCGTCGATTTCGGCCCCGAGCACGGCCACGAGGTTGGGCACGGCCTGGCGCAAGTTGAAGGCCAGCGTCTTGAGCGACTCGGCCGAGCCGGCCTGCACCAGCGTGGCCAGGAAGTTTACGCCGTTCAGCTCCTTCACTTGGCCCACCAGCTGGTCCTTTTGCTGGTTGATGCTTTGCTGCTCAAACTGCTCGATTTGCTTGCGCAGCGTGGCAATTTCCTCGCTCTGCTTTTCGAGGCTGGGGAGCAGGTGCTGGGGGTTGCCCAACGTTTCGCGCACTTGCGTGAGCAGTTCCAGCTGCTGGTCCACGTAGGCTTCGGCCCCGGCGCCGGTCACGGCCTCAATGCGGCGTACGCCCGCGCCCACGGCGCTTTCGGCCGTGATTTTGAGGTAGCCAATGCGACCGGTGTTGGGCACGTGCAGGCCACCGCACAGCTCCACCGAGAATTCTTTGTCGAAGGTGATGACGCGCACGAATTCGCCGTACTTTTCGCCGAACAGGGCCATGGCGCCGAGGGTTTTGGCTTCGGCAATAGGCACGTTGCGGCGCTCGTCGAGCGGGATTTGCTGGCGGATTTTCTCGTTCACGATGCGCTCAATCTGGCGCAGATGGTCGTCCGTCACTTTGGTGAAGTGCGAGAAGTCGAAGCGCAGCAGCTTCTCGTTCACCAACGAGCCTTTTTGCTGCACGTGGCTGCCCAGCACCTCGCGCAGGGCGGCCTGCACCAGGTGCGTGGCCGAATGGTTCTGCCGAATCTGGGTGCGGCGCGCCACGTCGGGAATGGCCAGAAAATCGGCGGGCAGGTCCTGCGGCAGCTCCAGCAGCGTGTGCACAATCAGGTCGTTTTCGCGCTTGGTATCAATCACGCGCACCTTCGAGAGCGGCGACTCCAGGTAGCCGGTATCGCCGATTTGCCCGCCGCTTTCGGCGTAGAAAGCGGTTTGGTCGAGCACCACCTGGTACTCGGTTTTGCCCTTGGCGGTGGTTTTGCGGTAGCGCAGAATGCGCGCCGGCGCCTCGTCGAGGTCGTAGCCCACAAAGGCGGGCTGCTCGTCGGTATCGGCCACCACGGTCCAGTCGCTCTGCTCGGTTTCCTGGGCGTTGCGGCTGCGGTTTTTCTGTTGCGCCAGCTCCTTCTGGAAGCCTTCTTCGTCCACGCTCAGGCCTTTTTCACGGGCAATGAGGGCCGTGAGGTCCAGCGGAAAACCAAATGTGTCGGACAGCTCAAACGCCGTTTTGCCGTCGATGCGGTTGCCGTTGGCGCGGGCCGATTCCTCCAGCGCATCGAGGCGGCGCAGGCCGGTTTCCAGCGTTTTCAGGAAGGCAATTTCCTCCTCCTCAATCACGCGCTGCACAAAGGCCGTCTGGGCTTTCAGCTCGGGGAAGATGTTGCGCATCTGCTCGGCCAGCACCGGCACCAGCTTAAACAGGAAGGGCTGCTTCTGATTCAGCGACGAGAAAGCGTAGCGCACGGCGCGGCGCAAAATGCGGCGAATAACGTAGCCGGCCTTCACGTTGCTGGGCAGCTGCCCGTCGGCAATGGTGAAGGCGATGGTGCGGATGTGGTCGGCAATTACCCGAATGGCGATGTCCGTTTTCTCGTTTTCGGTCGTGGGCTGGTCGGTCACCTTGGCGGGCGCGGTGCCGTGGTATTCCACGCCTACTTCCTTGGCAATGAACTGGATGAGCGGCTGAAATACGTCGGTGTCGTAGTTCGACTTCACGCCCGACACGGCCATCATCAGGCGCTCGAAGCCCATGCCGGTGTCCACGTGCTGGGCGGGCAGCTTCACCAGGCTCTTGTCGGCCAGGCGCTGGAATTCCATGAACACGTTGTTCCACACTTCCACCACCTGCGGGTGGTCGGCGTTCACCAGCTCGCGGCCGGAAACAGCGGCCCGCTCCTCAGCGGAGCGCAGGTCGATGTGGATTTCGGTGCACGGGCCGCAGGGGCCGGTGTCGCCCATTTCCCAGAAGTTGTCTTTTTTGTTGCCGGGCAAAATCCGGTCGTCGGTGGTGTACTGGCGCCAGAGGTCCTGCGTCTCACTGTCGGCTGCCAGCTTATCGCCGGCATCACCTTCAAAATAAGTGACGTACAGCCGGTCTTTGTCGAGCTTATACACCTCAGTGAGCAGCTCCCAGGCCCAG
>JAYSZD010001111.1:0-2454 GCA_043738185.1 Hymenobacter sp.
ACGTTGAGCGCAAAGCCATGCAGCGTCACCCAACGGCTGCATTTCACGCCAAGGGCGCAGATTTTGCGCGGGTTGGGCGCGCCTTCTTCCCAATCGAGCCATACCCCGGTGAGGCCGGCAATGCGCCCGGCGCGCAGGTCGTACTCCGCCAGGGTTCGGATAACGGCTTCCTCCAGGGTGCGCAGATACCAGTGGATATCAGGCCGGAAGTTGTCGAGGTCCAGAATGGGGTAGCCCACCAGCTGGCCGGGGCCGTGATAGGTGATGTCGCCGCCCCGATTGATGCGGTGAAAGCTGGCGCCGTGCGCCGCCAATGCCGCATCATCGAGTAGCAGGTGTTCGGGCTTGCCGCTTTTGCCCAGGGTGTAGGTGTGCGGGTGTTCGCAGAGCAGCAGGTGGTTGGGCGTCGGGGCCGGGGCTTCGCCGGTGGTTTCGGCCTGTCGGTTTTGGGTTTTGATGGCTATCGTGGCTGCCATCAGCGCTTCCTGGCTCTCCCAGGTGGCCACGTAATTTACCAGGCCCAAGCGCTGCACCTGCAACGAGCGGGTAGGCCGACTGCTGGATTCCGGCACCTCGTTGGCGGCGCGCAGTGGAGACGGTAACTGTCCGACGGAAGCAGCCATGAAGTAGGAATAGTGAAACGGGACGCAAAGATACTAAGCGTAGTAGGCATTGGCACCCCCTCCCTGATGGCCGCTCAATAACCGGCCCGGACATCTGCGCGCCAGCGGCTAGCTTGCAGCCGGTTCCTCACTGGCCGCATCAGTGGCTCTCCCCGAATGCTGAAATGCCTCACGCGCCCCACGAATTAGGCCAAGCCGGCGAAACGGCTGCTGCGGAGTTTTTCCTCGCCCAGGGGTACCAGATACTGGCCCGCGGCTACCGCCACGGCCGGGCCGAAGTGGACCTGGTGCTGCAGCTGGGCACGGTGCTACTGGTGTTTGTGGAGGTTAAAACCCGGTCTTCGGGACAGTACGGGCCGCCTGAAACGTTCGTGTCGCCCCGCAAAAAGGAGTTGTTCCGACTGGCTGCCACGCACCTTCAGGAAGAGCTGGACTGGCGCGGTGACATTCGCTTCGACATCGTGGCCCTGACACTGCTCAGCAGCGGCTTCCGCATCGAACATTTCGAAGACGCTTTTTATTGAGCCGGTCTAGCGCTTTTTAGGGGCCACTTTGCTGGGAGCGCGGCGTGCCGGGCGCGGCGTGTAACCGGGGCGGCGGGTGGCACCGGGCCGGTCTACGGCGTCGGGCTCACCGCGTTTGTCGATGTTCTTTTCCTTATCGTAGATGACCACGAAATTGCGGTTATACTCCCGAATAAGCTCCGGCTCGGCTACTTCGGGGTCGTAGCCGGATTCGGCGTATTGGTACTCGTAGTGGCGACGGCCGCGGAAGCCCCAGTATTTGGTCCAGACGCCCACGCGCCGACCGTTCTCAAACTGGCCGCGCCAGTCGGGCTGGCCATTGTCTAGGAATTTGGCGTAGTCGCCTTCCAGCTTGCCATTCACGTAGGGCACAACTTCGTTGATTTTGGCGCGGTCCTGGCCGTAGTAGCTCACGTTAGCATCGCGCGGGAAACCCATTTCGTAGTGCACCTTGGTAAGGAGGACCCCATTGCGGTCGAACCGCTCCCAGCGCAGGTGCCGGGTACCCAGCGCGTAGTACCCGGTTTCAATAACCTGGTTGTTTTGCAGCTTTTTATAGGGACCGTGCAGGATTTTGAGCGTGGGCTCATCTTCTTCAGCGGCGGCCAGCTTCAGAATGCGACGCTTCTTGGTGTCGTAGTAATAGTGCGCCGGGGCGTAGTCATTGAGCGGCATCGGGTACTTGAGGAAGTAGAATACCTCAATTACCTGGCTGCGGCCCCGGCCCGATTTCGTGTAGGCCCGCTTGATTTTCTCGCCCAGGAAAACCTTCTTCTTCTTTTTGGGCTTCCGTTGGGCTTCCTTTTCGGCCTCTTTGGCGGCGCGGTCCTGCTCTTTGGTGAGCACCACTTTGCGGGCCGTACTGAGCGACGGCGGGCCATTGAGCGTGTCGCTGGTTTGGGTCAGCGTATCGGCCCCGGCCGCCAGCGCCACAGACTGTTCGGGACTGCTATTGAAGGAAATAGCCTTGCGGGTACATGCCCACGGCAGCAGCGTGCCCAGCACGAGTATCAAAGACAGAAAACGTAGCGGCCGCAGCCCCAAGCGGAAAATACGCATGAATCGCACAGATTGATTTCGCGGCATCAACGCAAAGGTAGGCCGGTTTGGTGCCCTAGGGTGAATGGGTGAATGGGTAGAACTCCTCCATGCCTCCATTCACCAACTGACCACCGTCCGGCTGGCCAGGTCCAGCTGCTGGCCGGCCACGAGCAGGTGCAGGCGCAGGCCGTGGCCGCTAATCATTTGGCCGTCGGGCAGGCCGGGCAGGTTGTTGTGTGTGACTTGGGCGGCATCTACTACGACGA
>JAYSZD010001112.1:0-6076 GCA_043738185.1 Hymenobacter sp.
AATCTTGGTATTCTGGAATTTGCTCAGCTCGCCAAACGTCATGTTTTGGGTGCCGGCGTACACGTCGCGGCGCAGGTCGTAGTCGAGGCCGAGGCGGCGAGCGCGCTCGTAGCTCAGCAGCACGTCGCCCTTGGTAATGCGCTCGGTGCTGATGCTGTTACGGATGGCGTTTTTGGCGATTTCCAGGTTGGCTTGGGCCACGGGCATGTCGGTGAGCAGCGCCTCCATGCCGGCCATCGCCTCGGGCAGCTTGTCGCTCTGCGTGCCGATGTAGCTCAGGTTGTAGTTGGAGCGGCCCGCCTTATCCGCGTTCGAGTAGCGGGAAGACGCGGAATAAGCCAGAGCCTTGCTCTCGCGCAAATCCTGAAACACGATGCTGCCCATGCCGCCGCCGAAATACTCGTTGTAGAGCGCCACCGTGGGCACCATTTCCTTGCTATACACGTCGCCCTTGGTCAGGAACAGGATTTCGGCCTGCACCATGTTGTAGTCCACCCAATACACCTTTTTGTCTTTCAGCGGCTGCTCAGCGAAGTCTTTGGCCGCTGGGACGGGCGTGAGCTTGGTGGGCGTTTGGTGGAGGTATTTAATTACGTTTGCAATTCCCGCCGGATTACGGCGTTGAAAGCCAGGAGACCCGCTTTCATTCGCGGCTATTGTCATACTCTCATAACCAGTCAAAACACGCGGCCCGTAATACAGCACCCGATGCTGGTACGTCGGTAGCTTCTTAATCAGCGTCGTGAGTTGCTCCGGCTTCAGGGCCTTCAGCTCGTTCTCGGGCAGGATGTTCGTGAAAGGGTTTTTCGGCCCATACTTCACGTAGTTCACCATCGCCGCGTTGAGAATCACGCCCTTTTCCAGCTTGGCATCCTGGCGCTGCTTGAGCGTGCCGGCCACCATGTTTTTCAGGGCGGCGGCGTCGGGCTTGGGCGCGTTCATCAGCTGTTCGAACAGCTTGAGCGCGGGCTCCAGGTTGGTATCGAGGCCATTGAGGGTGACAAAGATGCGGTCGGCGCCGCTGCTCACGTTGAAGGAGCAGCCGAGCTTGTAAAACTCTTGCTGCAGCTGCGCGGCGCTGTAGCTGCCGGTGCCCAGGTATTGCAGGTAGTCCGAAGCGAGGCCCCAGCGCGGGTCGTTGTTTTTGCCCAGGTCGAAGACATAGGACAGGTTGAACAGGCCGTTTTCGCTGTTTTTGGTATAATACAGCGGCAGGCCGGGCTTAATCTCCGTTTCCTGAATGTCCTTCTTGTAGTCCAGAAACACCGGCTGCAGCTCCGAGTTGGGCATGGCCGTAAGCTGCTTGTAGTAGGTTGAGGCCACGTCGCGGTTGGCCGGCACGGGCGTGATGGCGGGCTTCACCACCTTCACCTTGTTGGGGTCGGTGCCGGTGCGCTTGAACACGTTCACGTAGTTCTCGCCGTAGTATTCGTTGGCGAACTTCACCATTTCCTCCTTCGTGATGGAGGCGAAATCCTTCTCTTGCTGCAGGTAGTCCTTCCACTCGGCCCGCTGAATGAAGGCGTCGTACATGGCGCTGGCGCGGGCCTCGTTGCTCTCAAAAGCCTTGGTGCGCTCCAGCTTATCGTTGTTGATAATGGCCGGAATCAGCCAGTCGGGAAAGTTGCCGGCTTTCACCTTGGCCAGTTCGCCCAGCAGCAGGCTTTTCACTTCGCTCAGCTTCTGGCCCTCCCGCGGCGTACCATAGATAATGTGCGTGGAATAGTCCGAATTCATATCCGTGAACGAGGCTGCTTCCAGCACTTTTTGCTGCTGGTTTAGGTTGAGGTCAATCAGACCGGCCTGGCCGTTGGTCAGGATTTTATCCATCATCCGCAGCCGCACGCCGTCGCGGGTCGACTTGCCGGGCAGGCGGAAGCCCAGCATCACGTTTTCCGACTGCGGGCCCACAATTTCACGCACAATCGACGCCGTCAGCGGCTTCTCCACGGGCACGTTGAACGCGGGAGCCGCCTTGGCGGGCAGTGCACCAAAGTATTTGTCGATGAGCCGGATGGTAGCATCGTAGTCCAGGTCGCCGCTCAGGCAAAGGGCCACGTTGCCGGGCACGTAGTACTGGCCGAAATACTTTTTAATCTCCGTGATGGACGGGTTTTGCAAGTGGTCTATCGTGCCGATGGTCGTCTGCGTGCCGTAGGGGTGCGTGGGGTACAAAGCCGCGTTCAGGGCCTCGTATTCCTTGTTGAAGTCGCTGTCGAGGCCCCGGTTTTTCTCTTCGTACACCGCTTCCAGCTCCGTGTGGAACAGGCGCGGCACCATTTCCTGCATGCGCTCGGCCTGAATAGCCGTCCACTTTTCGAGCTGGTTGCTGGGAATGTCTTCCTGGTACACCGTTTCCTCGCTGGAGGTGTGCGCGTTGGAGCCTTTCGCCCCAATGGCGCCCATCACCTTGTCGTACTCATTCGGCACGGCATAGGTGGCGGCCACCCCCGAAATGGAGTCAATCTGGTGGTAGGTGCGCTTGCGGGCGGCGGGGTCGTTGCGCTGGCCGCGGTACGTTTCGTACAGCGCCTCAATCTTATCCAGCTCTACTTTTTCCTTGGCCCAGTCCTGCGTTCCCAGCTTGGACGTGCCTTTAAACACCATGTGTTCGAGGTAATGGGCCAGGCCAGTAGCGGTGGCAGGGTCGTTTTTGGAGCCGGCACGCACGGCCACATAGGTTTGAATGCGCGGGGCGTCCTTATAATCCGACAGGTAAACGGTCAGCCCGTTGTCCAGCTTATAGATACGAACCTGCAACGGGTCGCCGGGCACGGTTTCGTAGCGGTATTCCTTCGGGGCGGCAGCCGTAGCGGCGGGAGCAGTAACCTCGGCCGAGGCAGTAGCGGCTGGCTTAGTGGATTGGCACTGCGTGGTCAAACCGAGCACTGCCAGGGCCGGAAACAGCAGCAAAAAGTTGTTTTTCACGAAGGACGCGGAAGGATAGCCGAAAGGATTCAAAAAACAAAGGTAGCTGGCTGATAGGGGAATAAAAAACGAACTTTCGCGCTATCTTGCCGAATTTTTGTTCTCTGGCATCGGAACATAGGTTCAGACCGAGCTTTTTCCCAAACGATTGCGGCGCGGAATCCACTCTAACCCGTTCCTCTCCGGGGAAAAGAGGCGGAGTTAATACGTTCTAACGTGTCGCACTTGGCGTGCGCCTCATCCCCTGGCCCCTTCTCCAAAAGGGGAAGAGGCGCACGCGGAAAGCTGACAAAATCAGACCCTATCAACTTTGGGGTTAGGAGCTAGGGGCCCGCGAAACCTTACGCTTAATAGTCGGCTTCCAGCCCCAGCCGTTGCTTGGCTTCGCGGAGGGCGGGGAACCGCTCGGCCAGGTACTCGAACTTGTCCGAGGTAGTGTAGAGCCTTTTGGCGGTGGGAGCGGCGGCCGTCAGCACGGGCTGTACCGTGAGGCGCGGGTGGCCGGTGCGGCGGCGCAGCTCAGCCAGGAATTCCACCCGCATTTCGTTGAACTGGTCCACCTGAATGGGGTTGTCAACGGCCAGTTCGATGTTGTGCTCAGCGCTGGCGGTTACGAGGCGGTTCAGCACCCAGTACTCGCTCATGCGGTCCTGAGCGCGGCGCTCCTCCGCTAGCTCCTTCCAGACGCGCTGCAGCAGGTCCGCCTCAATGGGTGCCACGGGCCCGGTATTGAAATGCGGGTCGGTTGCCACCGCTACGGCCGGGCCAGCGGCCTGTTTGCTGCTCAGGCTTTTCAAACTAGGCATTTTGCTGGCCAGGCTGGGCATCTTGGCGAATGCCGCCGCGGGCGTGGGCCGGAGTATGGGTTCTATGCCCTCGAAGCTGGGCACCCCGATTTCGACGTGCGGCAGGGGGTCGCGCATCTGGTGGCGCTCCGTGATGGGCGCGGACGGGTCGGCCTCTATGCTGGGCGTGTCATGCAGCTCTTCCACGCCATTTTCGACGGGGAGCGGCTCAGGACCGTCGGCCGGGGCCGGGCCGGTAGCTACCGGCGCGCCGGCCGGCATGGGCAGCTGACCAGCCGAAACCACGGGCCGGGCAGCGGCTACGTACGGAGCAGCCGGCGACTCGGTGGCGTAAGCAGCGGGTGCGGCGTGGGAAGCAGCCGGAATTATAGCGGCAGTGGCTACTTGAGCGTGTTGGGAGTGGCCGCCGCTGGCCGAAACTGAAGCGGTTGAAGTTGCTCCTCCCCCGTCGCTCAGGCTGCTAGTTTTTTTTTTAGCCTCGCCGTTATCTGACGATGACCTTTGGTTGCTGGCGGGGCTTAGCTCGCGAACGAACTGCACGGCCCCGTTCAGGTAGGCCAGCTTCATGAGGGCCAGCTCGACGTGGAGGCGCTGGTTTTTAGCTTGCTTGAACTCCCGGTCGCACTGGCTGATGAGGTTCAGGGCCGAGAGTAGGAACGCCAGCGGTGCGGCCTGGGCCTGCGCCACGTACTGCTTTTTGATGCCATCGGACACTTCCAGCAGCTGCACGGTCACGGCATCTTTGCACACGAGCAGGCCGCGCAGGTGCTCGGCGGTGCCCACCACGAAGTTGTGCAGGTCGAATCCGTTCTGCATCACCTCATCGAGCAGCAGCAGCGCGGCCGAGAGGTTTTCGGTCAGCAGGCTATCCACCAGGCGGAAGTAGTAGTCGTAGTCGAGGATGTGCAGGTTCTGCACCACCTCTTTGTAGGTGAGGTTGTTGCCACCGAAAGTGACCATCTGGTCGAACATCGACAGGGCGTCGCGCAGGCCGCCGTCGGCTTTCTGGGCCAGTAGGTGCAGGGCGTCGTCTTCGGCCGTAATGCCTTCCTGGGTAGCCACGTAGCGCAGGTGCCCGCGCATGTCCTCTACCTTGATGCGGCTGAAATCGAAAATCTGGCAGCGCGACAGGATGGTGGGGATAATCTTGTGGCGCTCGGTGGTGGCGAGGATGAAAATGGCGTAGCTCGGCGGCTCCTCCAGCGTCTTGAGAAAGGCGTTGAAGGCCGCGTTCGAGAGCATGTGCACCTCGTCGATGATATAGATTTTGTACTTGCCGGCCTGCGGAGCATAGCGCACCTGCTCCACCAGCGAGCGGATGTCCTCTACTGAGTTATTCGAGGCCGCATCCAACTCGTGCACGTTGAAGGAGGCATTTTCCTGGAAAGCCACGCAGGACGCGCAGGTACCACAAGCCTCGGTTTCGGGGCTGAGGCTGGTACAGTTTATCGTTTTGGCCAGGATGCGGGCACAGGTAGTTTTGCCCACCCCACGGGGGCCGCAAAACAGAAACGCCTGGGCCAGGTGCTGGCTCTGAATGGCGTTTTGCAGCGTGGTGGTGACGTGCTGCTGCCCCACCACGCTGCGAAACGTGGAAGGACGGTACTTGCGGGCCGAAACGACGAAATTATCCATAAGTTCTGTCTACAAAGTTACCCAGAAAAGGGCGGCTTTGGAAGCGGTTTTGCCCCGTTTGTCATCCTTAATCTGTCGTCTGCATAGCGAAGGACTTTATCACGCTGGCACAGTTTGCAGTAGAAATCCCACCGGGCGTTATTGCTAAACAAATGGGGTAATGCGCATCGTTCAACGGTAACAAGGTCCTTCGCAAGCTCAGGATGACAGACAAAAAAAAGGAAACCGTCCCTCCTTCCCCACCGGTTCACTTTCACCGCGTATCTTTGTGCCCCGCTTAGCCTTTCGAGGCGACTGCGGGACTCGTTCTTTACCATTTGGGGATGACCGGAATTGACAGCTCGCGCAAATTGCGGGTAAGCGTGCCAGGAGTTGATGGAAGCTCTCCTGTAAAAAAATCTATCAAACAACAACCGGCGACTATTCGTACGCCATGGCTGCCTAGTTTAGAATTAGGTAATGCCATCGTTCCGCTTGGGTAAGTTTCTACACCTGGGAGTTCGGAGCGTCGCAAGTAGAAAATAGTCTTCGAGGAGCTGTGACTCGGGGGCGAAACTCCACTGCAGCTAGGGGAATTTCAAGGGCCTGACTGACGCCTGAGGTTCCATGAAAATTCAAGTCTGGATACGCACGTAGAAAGCACGTTGATTTCCTTGTCTGGACCAGGGTTCGAATCCCTGCATCTCCACTTTAAACCCCGTTTGCGC
>JAYSZD010001113.1:0-6072 GCA_043738185.1 Hymenobacter sp.
CCAGACGCCGCAGGTCTGAGGCGTACTCAGTCCTGCGGCGTCTGGCTTTTTAGTGGGCTCAGGCTAACCTGTGATGGATTCGGTTTCCGGGATTAGCGCACGTCCAGCAATTCCAGCTCGAAGCGCAGCACCGTATTGGAGGGGATGGTGGTGCCGGCACCGACTGGGCCGTAAGCTTGCGACGAGGGAAGGAAAACCTCGGCCTTGTCGCCCTTGTGCATGAGGGTAATGGCCTCCTCAAAGCCCTTAACAACTGAGTTGCCGCCGATGCGGAAGGAAAACGGCGTGTTGCCATTCTGGGAAGACGCATCGAATACGGTGCCGTTGGCATCGAGGAAGCGGCCGGTGTAGAGCACCGAAACCGTAGAGCCCACAGTGGGCTTCGGCGCCGTGGGGTTGGTGGTGATGGGCAGGAAATAGATGCCGGAGGGCTGCTTCTGGGCCCGCGTAACGTTCTTTTCGGCCAGGTATTTCACAATTAAGGCATCATCTATGGCATCAACATCAAGCACTTCAACCTCGAAGCGTAATACTGAATTAGCAGGAATGCTGCCCTTGGACCGCGAGCCGTAGGCCAACGCCGAGGGGAGAATCAGCTCGGCCTTTTCGCCAATTCGCATCAAAGCAACCCCTTCTTCAAACCCGGCAATCAACCGGCCAGCCCCAACCTGGAAGATGAGGGGACCGTTTTTGGTGGAGGTGGAATCGAATACGGTGCCGGCGGCGTCGAGCAACCGCCCGATGTACCTCACCGAAACAATGGTGCCGCGGACGATTTTAGCGCCGCTTGGGTTGGTGGTTACTGGCTGGAAATAGAGGCCCGACGTCTGTTTCTGCGCGTTGGTGATGTTGTTGTCGGCCAGGTATTTTTTGATGAGGGCGTCGTCCCGGCCGCTGAAGTCCTCAACCTTGGGGTCGTCTTTGGAACAGGATGTGGCGGAAAGGCCGGCTGTAGCCAGCAACATCAATAGTAGAAACCGATTGAAGGCGGTGTAAACGGAATGATTCATGCGCTTTTTTTGGCGAAATTACGGGTTTATCCCCACTCTGATACCTGAATGGGGGCGGCACCTCAATCATTCACTATCGACTTTGGTTCCGACCCCAGGCCGAATCTCCTACTGACCGGCAATAAGGCCCGGACGCAAAAACCGGAAATCGGGATTCCCAATTTCCGGTTTGCAGCTAAGCGACGGGTACCGTTGGACTTACGGGAAGATGCCCAGCGACTGGTAGCTAACGCCCACTTTCTCAATGGCGCTGTAGAACGCCGCCGTGCGCAAGTCCTGAATGCCTTTGACCTGGTTCATTACGGACCGGATTTCGTGGTAGGCCACTATCATCGTGTCCTCCAGGCCGGAGCGCACGAGGTCCAGCTCGTCGGTGCCGTGCACGATGAGGGCACGCTCCTGCGGGCTGATGCTCTTGCCGGTGCTTTGCTCGATGGTGGTGACGAGCCGTTGCAGCGAGGCTTCCTCGGCCCGCTTGCCCATGCGTCCGAAGCGCACGTTGGATAGGTTCTTCAGCCATTCGAAATACGACACCGTGACGCCCCCGGCGTTCAGGTAGAGGTCGGGCAGAATGACAATGCCCCGCGCTAAAAGTATTTTCTCCGCGTCGCGGGTGACGGGGCCGTTGGCGCCCTCGGCCACTACTTTGGCCTTGATGCGGGCGGCATTGCCTTCGTGAATCTGGTTTTCGAGGGCGGCGGGCAGCAGCACGTCGCACTCGTATTCGAGCAGCGCTGCGGTGTCAGGTACGTTTTTGGCACCTGGGAAATCCAGCACCGAACTGGTCTCGGCGCGGTGCTTCATCACGGCTTCCAGGTCGAGGCCGTCGGCGTTGAAAATGCCGCCTTCGCGCTCGGCGATGCCGGTAATCAGGGCGCCGTCCTGCTGGCAGAAATGGGCGGCGTGGTAGCCCACGTTGCCCAGGCCCTGCACGATGATGCGCTTGCCACTCAGACCGCTGCTCAGGCCTATCTGCTTGAGCATGTCGCCGTCGTTGAACAGTTCGCGCAGGCCAAAAAACACACCCAGCCCGGTAGCTTCGGTCCGCCCCCGGATGCCGCCCTGGCCCACGGGCTTGCCCGTAACGCAGCCCAGGGCACTGGTGTCGCCGTACTTAAACGTTTGGTAGGTATCGGCAATCCAGGCCATTTCGCGGCTGCCGGTGCCATAGTCGGGCGCGGGCACGTCGGTGCCGGGGCCGATGAGGTTTTTCTTAATCAGCTCGCTGGCGTAGCGCCGGGTCACGCGCTCCAGCGTTTGCTCGGAGCTGGTGCGGGGGTTGATTTTAACGCCGCCTTTTGCCCCGCCGAAGGGCACATCAACCAAGGCGCACTTAAACGTCATGAGCGTGGCCAGGGCCTTCACCTCGTCTTCGTCCACGTACACGCTGTAGCGAATGCCGCCTTTGCTGGGTAGCTTATGGTGGCTGTGTTGCACCCGGATGCCCTCAAATACCTGAATTTTACCCTCCACTTCCACCGGAAAATTCACCTTGTAGATGCTATTGCAAGCCTTTATCTGGGCCAGAATGCCGGGGTCGAGCTTGGAGAAGCTGGCGGCTTGGTCGTAAAACTGTAGCACGCTGTCGTAGAAATCCTTTCCCTCTATTGGCTGGCTCATGCTTGTTGAAGTTTGGTGGATGTATCCCAACCTAACGGCAAATGGAAGCAGTGCGTTGTATCGCGGGGTTGGCGCGGCGAGCCCGCCAAAACGCTCGTAAATGGCGGTTATTTCTCAAGCAACTCCGGCTGCGGTACATCGCCGGCGGGGGCTTTGGGCCGTTTGTAAAAATAAAGAATGAGCAGCGGCAGCAGCGTGAGCTCGGCTACCACGCCGAAAAGCAGCGTTAGGCCAATGAGCAGGCCCACGTAGAACGTGCCGTCGAATTTGGAGAAGAGCAGCGTAGAAAAACCGCCCACCAGAATGAGCGACGTGGTGATAACCGCCTTGCCCGCCAGCAGATACGTGCGCCGCACGGCCCGGAAAATGTCGGGCTCCTTCACCAGCGTCAGCCGCAGCTTCGAGATGAAGTGAATGGTGTCGTCGACGGCGATGCCGAAGGCGATGGTGAAAATGATGCTCGTGCTCACCTTCATGCTCACGCCCGCCAGGCCCATTACTCCGGCCACGATGACGATGGGCAGCAGGTTGGGAATGAGCACCACAATAATCATGCGGCCGGATTTAAACAGGGCCAGCACAATCAAGGTCACCATCAACACGTCGATGGCCATGCCCTGAATCATGTTCAGGGTGAGGTTCTCGTTGTTTTTGTCGATGAGGTTGGACGAGCCCGTGAGGCGCGTGGTGAGCACCGTCGTGTCGACGGTGGCGCGCAGGTGCTGGCGCAGGGCGTCGTTTAGCTGGCCCGCCCGCACGCTGCCCACGTCGGCCATGCGGCCCGTGAGGCGGCCGGCCGAGCCATCGGGCAGGGCCAGGGCGCTAAACTCGGCTTTTTTGCGGAATAGCCGAAGCTTGCCGCGCAGGCGTTTGAGTTCAGTGGTATCAGTCGGGAGGCGGTATTCGGCCAGCCCGCCGCCGTTCAGAGCCTTGCGCACCGATTTCACCAGTGTGACCGGGGAAGCGGCAAAGCGCAGGCCATAGGTGGTTTCGAGGTAGCCCTCAATCTTCTCGGTTTCCCGCAGCACGGCCAGGTCGTAGATGTCGCGACCGGCGGCCGGCTTCAGCTCCATCTCAAATGGCCGCACCCCGGCAAACTGCCGCTCGAAAAAAGCGAAATCCTGCCGCACCGGGTCATTTACCGACAAATCATCAAGCAGGGCCGAGTTGATGCGTACCCGCGTGGAAAATCCGATGGCCGTGGCCAGCACCAGCCCGCTCACGATGAACACCAGCCGGCGGCGCAGCAGCACCTGCCGAAACAGGCGGCCCAGCACGCCATCCCAGCTGTGGCCCTGGCGGCGCGGCTCGCGCAGCTGGGGCTTGCCCAGCAGCACCAGCATGGCCGGCAGCAGCGTGAAACTGAGAATGAAAGCCAAAATAATGGCCACGCCCGTGAACAGCCCAAAGTTGTGAATGGGCCGGATGGTGGAGGTCATCAGCGTGAAAAAACCCAGGCTGGTAGTGAGCGCCGACAGGCCCGAGCCAAACCCGGATTCCTTGGTGGTCGTCCAGAGCGCCTCCTTTTTGCCGGCGCCGTAGCCCAGCTCGCTCACGTAGCGGCTGATGATGTGAATGGTGTCGCTCATGCCCACCACGAAGAGCATGAGCGGGAGCAGGGCTGTCATCAAATCGATGCTCACCCCGAAGGCCGACATCACGCCCAGACCCCACAAAATGGCGCCCAGCACCACAATTAGCGGCAGCACCACGCCCCACCACGTCCGGAACGTGAGCCAGAGCAACCCCGTGACCAGCAGCACCGACAGCGACATAAATACCACCAGCTCCCACTTCAGCCTATCCACAAACACGGACTGTGCCACCAGCTTGCCCGCGAAATGCACCCGCTCGTCGGGCAGGCCCAGGCGGGTGAGGCCGCCGCGCAGGGCCGCAAAGAGCGAGTCACCGGGCGGTTTTTCCAGGTCGGGCGTGATTTGGAGGACCAGGGCCACGGCCCGGGCATCGGGACTGAACACGTTGCCCACGAGGCCGGGCGTGCGGTAAATCAGGGTCGAGTCGTCGGCGCGGCGGGTGGGTTCGTTCGGGTGCAGGTACGGGATGTTGAACACGCCCAGGCCCTCTACTACGGGGTTGGCCAGGGTGGTGGGGGAGGTCACGCTCAGCACGTGGCGCTGGCGCCGGGCCAGCTGCGTGAGGGAATCAACTTTGGCCAGAAAAGCGGGGTCGAACACGGTTTTTCCGGCGGGCGCTTCCAGGCCCAGCAGCACGTAGTCGTTGTCGTTGCCGAAGCGTTGGGTGTAGCCCTGGTAATAGTCGAGGTCGGGGTCGCCGGCGGGATAGAAGTCGTTGAAATTGTAGTTGAACCGCAGCTGGGCCACGAAGAAGCCGCTCAGCACGGTGAGCAAGCCCAGCACAAGCAGGGTAAGGTGGGCGTAACGGCGAATGGGCATGCGGTGGAGTAGTAGCGAAAGGCGGGGAACCGACCGCACAAAATTCGGGGATGTTGGCACAACAAGCCAGCCGGTACAACGTTCGGACTCCGCCGGGGACGGTCGCAACCCGGCGCAAATATTGGCGCGCCGTTGTATCTTTCATCAACAAACCTTCAGATTTCTAATCCCATGAAAAACACCCTGCTTGCTCTTGCTCTGTTCGCCTTCGCCGGCAGCTCCGCCTTTGCCCAGGACGGCGCCAAAAAAGCCGTTGCCTCCACCACCCCCAAGGCCAAGTCGGGCTGCTCGATGAGCGCCAAGGGCAGCATGGCCGGCAGCGGCTCGGCGTGCTGCATGAAAGGCAGCAAAACCGCCAGCATGAAGCCCGCCGTGAAAGCCCCGGCCGTGGTGAAACTGTAGCAACCCCAGCCTCTGGGGCCGCCGCTGAAAAACGGAAGCCGCTTCGGAAACGAGGCGGCTTTTTTTGTGACTATCAAGCTTTATGTTTACATGCAATTCTACCTGTAAACAGCAACATATGGAGCTTATTGACCAACTTTCCAATCTGGCGTCGCGGGCGTAAAAACAAATTTCCCACATTCAAACCGAGGAGGCTACCAAAACCGCTTTGGTGATGCCATTCATAAATGCGCTGGGATATAACGTCTTTGACCCAACGGAAGTGGTTCCTGAGTTTATTTGCGACATCGGTACGAAGAAGGGCGAGAAAATAGATTATGCCATCATGCGTGATGGAAAACCCATCATTCTCATTGAGTGCAAGCACGTTGGCAGCGACCTGAATATCAATCACGCTAGTCAGCTGTTTCGGTATTTCCACGTCACCGAAGCCCGAATTGCGGTGTTGACCAATGGGCTAGTGTACCGGTTGTTTACCGACTTGGAGCAGCCCAACAAAATGGACGAGCGGCCATTTCTGGAATTTGACCTTTCCAGTTTTAACGAAAACGATGTCGCCGAAATCAAAAAACTGAGCAAGGCGGCATTTAATATTGAGGACATGCTTTTTGCAGCGTACAACCTCA
>JAYSZD010001114.1:0-17221 GCA_043738185.1 Hymenobacter sp.
CGGCCGGTCGGGCTTGCTGAGCCCGGCCGCTGCCGGCGTGCGCGCACGGCTACGGAGCCCGTCGGCAGCACCGGCGAAACGACCTTATCGGTTTCCAAAGAAGCGACCCGGTGGCGGGGCCGGCGGTTACGGTGCGGCGCGTTCTCCGCGGCCAGCCGCAGCTGGGCCCGGTGGTCGTCGTGGCCAGCAGCGCGGGGCTTTGGCGGAACCGTGGCGAGCGAGGGCATGGCGGGTGAGGGCATCCGTGATGGATGCGCCGGCCGGTAGACGGCCACGTCGGCTGATGGGTTGGGGGCGGATGGTCCGGCTGGTGCCCCGTTGACGGCGGGCTGGCCCCCCGGCGTTGCCGGACGGGGGCGTTGACCGGCGGCAGCGGGCAATGCGGCCACGGACCGCTCCCGGCGGCTACCGGCCGCGGGGTCCGGCTCCGCGGCGGTGGCTGCTGTGGCGACGAGGGGGCCAGGGGCCGGCTCCCGACCGGCTTCCGAAGCGGGCGGCGCGGTACCGGCAGGAAGCCGGCGGGAGGAGTTTTGATAGAGTCCCAGCCACAGCAGCAGGGCCAGCACGGCGATGCCGCCCCCAAACCAGCGCCGCCGTCGCCGCCGCGCGAGCAGCCGCGCCTCGGCGTCGAGGGACTGGGCCAGGCGCGCCCACCCGGCGGGGTCCGCCGGCTGCTCGGGGTAGTGCTCTAACCCCCGCTGGAACTGGGCGTAGAACTCATCGTCCGGGACTGGTGGTGTGGTCATGACGGCGGTGTGGTTTTAAAAGGCGCTGCAAGTACGCGCGGGCTTTGAAAAGGTTGGACTTGGAGGTGCCGGCGGTGATGCCGAGCTGGTGGGCAATTTCTTCGTGGGAGTACCCGTCGATGGCAAACAGGTTGAACACCACGCGGTAGGCCGGGGGCAGCAGCTGCACCAGCCGCAGCAGGTCTTCGTAGGCCAGCGCGTCGAGCGGGGTGGGCACCGCGTCGGCGGGGTGGTGCGCGAGGTCGTCGAGGTCGTCGAGCACCTGGTCTTTTACGGTGGCGCGGTAGGCGTCGATGGCCGTGCGCACCATGATTTGCTTGAGCCAGCCCCGAAACGAGGTGCCCAGCTCGTAGCGGTCGCAGTCGAACCGGGGCAGGTCGCGGAAGACCTTGAGGAACCCGTCGTTGAGGACTTCCGCGGCCGCTTCCCGGTGCCGCACGTAGCGCAGGCACACGCTCAGCGCGTAGCTGTAGTACTGGGCGTAGAGTTGCTGCTGCTGGCCCCGGTCCGACCGTTTACAGCCCGCCAGCAGCCCCCGCAGCGCCTCCGTTTTGGAATCAGGTTGAGTCACAGCAGGCTAACAGCGTAGTGGTCGGGCAAGTTGTTGACATGGGGTGAAAACGCATCTACTGTCCATCTCGGAAAAAGGTAGGGTCAGGGTTGCCTGCCCGCGCAATTTGGCCCGACTCCGGGGCGAGGTGGGAGCCGCCCGCCCTGTTTGGCCGGCCGGAGCGGATTCCCTCGCTGCTCGACCAAAATGCAATGCCCGGCTTGTCAGGGCCGGGCATTGCATTTTATATTTCCCCGACGAGGAAATTAGCCTAGGTCCTCAATACGGGCCTCGGGGGCTTCGCGCAGCATTACCTGGATGCCGTGGTCGCGGGCCTGGGCGGTGGTGTATTTCTCGCCGCGGCCGATGATTTCACCGTTGGCGGCAACGTGGGTGAAACCGTACTGGCCGGACTCTAGAAACGACTCGAAGCGGTGAGGCTGGCAGTTGGCTTTGACGCTCTGGACACCGTTTTCGCAGCTGGCTTTGCTGGTGTAGCCTTCGCCTGATTGCACGATTTCGCCGTTGTCGGCGCGCAGATGGTACCAGTACTGGCCGCTGCTCTGGAAGATTTGGAAGGTTGCCATTTGGAGAGAAGAGTGGAGGAAATCAGGGTGTCAATATACAATGCAATGTATTGGGTGCTGGTGGTTGGCCGCTCCCGCCGCCTTTGCCGCTGCTGCGGCAGCGTTGGCTTAGCCGGCCGTTTGGTCGCGGCTCCTTTGGGTGGGGCGGTCGGGGGTGGTCGGGGCTAGCAGACGCTTGCGCTTGCTGCCTCTAGCATCCGTTCAACCTGCCTGATGTACTGGCGCTGCTCGGCGCAGCACCGGAGCAACTTGCCGTACTTTTTGCGGCCGGCTTCCATCTGCAATGGGGTCAGTTCGTGTACCCATACCTGCGGCTGTTGGCCTTTGGCCGGCCGTTTTTGCACGGCGATGAGCACTACGCGGTGGGCACCCAGCGCGTCGGCGTACAGGGCACCCTGGCGGTCGTAGCCGTACTTATCCACCGTATCGAGGAACTGCGCGAGGTCCTTGCAACTGGTGGTTTTGAAGTCTACTAGGGTGCGGCGGCGCTTCTGGGGGCTGTCGATGAGCAGGTCGGGCCGGACTTTCACCGTGAGGCCAGTGGGCTCGTGGGTGGCGGTGTAGGACTGTTCGGCTTGGCCCAGGTAGCAGACGTGGCGCGGGTAGCGGTGGCGCTTGATGACACAGGCCAATGAGCCGGCGGCCTCGTACTGGCTGCGGTCGCGGCCGGCGGGCACCTGGGCACCGAGGGCGGCGTATTGCGCGGGTTCGAGGATGGCGCTGTGAAAGTGGGAGCCGAAGGTTAGTGCGGCGGCCATGTACGGGCTGCTCATATCGCGCTGGCGGCCCAATAGCTCGTCGGCCAGGTTGCTCAGGTCGGTATTGCTGACGAAGGGCAGGGCGCGGTGCTGCTCCTGGGTGATGGCGGGGTGGTGCTGTAGGTGGGTGAACATGGGAGTTAGAAGTTAAAAGTTGGGGGCTACTGGTTCGCGTCGAGGATGCAGGCCAGGCGGGCGGATTCGTCGGCGCGGTGCAGCCAGATGTGGGAGCCGCCGCAACCGACTTGGTAGGCGGGTTCGGGAAAGAGCTGGCGCACGGTGGGGGCTAGGTCGCGCAAGTCGGCCAGCGGGACGGTGGTGGCGAGGAGCTGGCGGAGCTCGGTGAGGCGGGTGGCCTCGTCCGGGTGCCGGGCGGGTTGCTCCTGTCGGAGTTGCGGGGTCTGGAGCATGAGGCTGGGGCTGAAAATGGCCGGGGAGGCAGGGGCCGCAACCGGTGGTGGCGGCCCCTGCGGTACTAGGCGGCTTCGGCGGTGGTCGAGGCGGGGAGTTGCCTGGTGGCCCGCTGCTCGGAGAATTGGTAGCCCTCGGGGATGCGGTAGCCCTGAAGGATGCGCGTGTCGGCCATGCCGGTCAGCGTTTCCTCGCGGTACAAGTCGAAATCTTCGGCAAACTCCTGGCGGGCCTGCACCTCGGCGGGGTCGGCGGCGGTGTAGCTGAATTCGGCGATGAAGTAGGTGGCGGGCTTGCCGTCCTTCTCGGTCTGCTTCTTGATGGGCGTAACGGTCAGCTCTACTTCGGTCAGGTTCAGGTCGTCGTAAAACAGGCCCGCGTTCAGCTTTTGCAGGTTCTCGACGCTGTAGCCGTGAAAGAGCACGGCGCACACGGCCCCGGTCTTGTCGATGAAAAACAGCTCGGCCCACACCTTGCGGCCCATGCTCAGAATGTTGTCGCTGAACACGCGCAGGGCGACGGGAATAAAGGTGAGGGTCTTGCCCAGCACCTCCTGGCCGTTGAGGTTGAACACGCCGGCTTTGAGGTCGGCGCGAATCTGGCGGGGGTGACCGGGCAGGTACTTGAAGCGGCTGGTTTCGGTGACTTCGCCGGTGGCCTCGTCCACCGAGACGGTGAGGTAGGCGCGGGTGGGCTTCGGGGTGGTGGCGGTTGCGGCTGGTGCGGCTGCTGCGGCGCTGGCGGCGGTTTTAGTGGTGGTTGCCATTGGGGCGGGGGTTGGGGTTGGTTGTGAGGCCACTTGGCGGCGTGGCCCCTGGGCCGTTGTGTTTGGTTATTTGAATTGCTTGTCGTGGCACAGGATGGCGCGGCCCACGATGGAATCCTGGCCCCGCGCTTCGGGCTGGTGCTGGTACCAGAGGTAGGTAGCCAGCAGATTGAGGTAGGCCGGGTGGCGGAACTTGCCTTCGTCGTCGATTATCAAAATCAGCTCGGGGCTGAGGCGTACCACGTCGACGGTCTGGCAGTCAAGCATGGCGTATAGCTCGGCCAGCTTGAAGCTGTGGCCGTTGGCGGGGCTGACGGGCTGCGGCTGGGCGCTGTGCGGGTCGAGCAGATGGGGCTGGTAAGTAGTAGCGGTGTCAGGCATTGGTCAGGGGTTTTTGAGGGTTGAAAAGCGGGCTATTGGGGAGCGTGGGCCATCGCGCCGGGGTAGGCGTAGGCGCTGGCGTGGAAAAGCTGCACGGCGGCGGCCAGCGCCTCGTAGCAGCTGCCGCCGGTGCCGTGGTACTGAGCGGGGCAGCCCGCTTCGGCGGGCGTGCAAATGGTGATGTTGTAGCGGGTGCCGTGGGCGAATGTGTAGCCGCGCACGGAGCAGCCGGGCACGGGGAACATGGCGGCGGCGACCTCGGGAAAGCTGGGGGTGATGCGGGCAATCATGGCCGGGGCGGGGTGGTGGTGGCCCGCGCTGCGGTGAGCTGGCGCGGGCCGGGTGGATGGGTTAGATGAAGCCTTGCCAGCGGTCGGGGTCGGTGGCGGGGTGGTCTAGGGGGTTGGTGCTGGGCTCGGCCAGTGTGTGCCACTGGCGGGGCACGTAACCTGCGGGCGGGCCGGTGCGGGGCTGGGTAGCGAGTGCGGCTAGTGCTGCCTCTAGCTTGGCCCAGGTGGCGGCGGTGCGGGCCTGGGCCGCTTGTTGCGCGGTGGTGGTGGCGCTACACATGGGCCGGGGCGGGGCTGCACGGGCAATAGGCGCGAGCCGACAATGGGCCGCCGCACCACAAGCAGCTGCCGTAATCCGGCGCTGCGGGCTGGCCGAACGGCTGCCAGCAATGGGCCGATGGCCGGCCGCCGGCCAGGCGCACGGCGGTGGCAAACCAGACGGCGGCGGGGCCGGGAATGGAAGGGAGCCCACAATAGCGGCGGTCAATTGTGCGCTGGGCGAACCGGCCCCAGGTGCGGGCGCGGCGACTGAGGGCGGCGCACTGCACGAGGGCGGCGGCGGTGCGCAGGCAAGTGGTGTGTAGCATGACCTGTAGGAGCTAGGTGCTGGAAGCGAAGGGCCTTTCCCTTTTGCTATACACAAATATACGCCAAAATATGCTGTATATTACACTGAAAAAGAAAAAAGATGGGAAAATAAGTGTAGGAAAATAGGAAAGAAAATGGTAACTTGTGGTATGGAAAATGTGCAAAAAATGGTAGCAGTAGTGGGTAGCCGAAGCTGCACCAAGTGCCCGGCGCTGACGGAGCGGCTAAATGAGCTGCACGCCGCCGGCGACCTAGGCGGGGTGGTGCACGGCGGGGCCGTGGGCGCTGACTGGCTTGCGGCCTGCTGGGCGCACCGGGCGGGGGTGCTCCACACGGCGCACCGGCCCGACTACCACGCCCACGGAGCCGGCGCGCCGCTGGTGCGCAACGGGCTGATAGTGGCCGCTGCCGACCTGGTGCTGGTGGTGTGGGATGGCCAGAGCCGGGGCACCCTGGACGCGGCCCGCCAGGCGGTGCGGCTGGGCAAGCGGGTGGAGTGGCTGGCACACCCCGCCCCGAGTGCGGTGCCAGTGCCCGGCGGGCTGGGCCTATAGCCCGTGCCCGGCAGGGGGCCAGGGCGGACGAAAACAGGCCCGCCACGCGAGGCAATACCGCCGGACCCGCAACGCCCTGCTGAAGCCCTGAACGTGCGGCGTGCTAGATGCCAGACCACAAAGGCGCGGCCTGCCGGCCCGGCCGACCTGCTGCCCCTAAATGCTGGCCGGGGGCTTGGGGGCGGCACGCCCCCGACTCACCCGCCCGGAGGGCACCTTATGAGGCTTCGCCGCTGTAGCCGACGCTGCATCTGCTGCCGCTGGGGCCGCGCCGGGCCGATGAAGATGACCGGGCGCTAGCCTGGGCATGAAAGCCGCCGTGCTGCCGGTTGAGGAAGCGACAAACTTTCAAAGGCGAAGCAAAGGGATGTCTGGCTGTGCTTGTGGTAGGTGAGTCTTTGGCATCAGCAGCGACTAGGGGATGCCGGGGGCTGGCCTTTTTCGGGCCGGCAGCTTGGCATCCCCCGACACGGCAGCAACTGAAAACGGGGGTGGTGGTAGCCGGTGGCCTTTTCTGGCCTCCGGCGCTGGGCATGTATCGTGGGGCGGTGGGCTGACCTTCGGGAAGCTGGCCGGCCCTGTTGCAGCTGAATCGGGGCGCGGTGCTTTTTGGAGCACGGCGGCCGGTGGCTGGGGTGGCTTGGTGGGTCGTGGCTGGGGAATCGGGGCGGGTGGGCTGTCCGGCACGGCAGCTGGCCCGCCTGGTGTCAGCTGTTGCTGGGGTAATGCGCAAGGGATGGAAAGGGCGCGACCAACGGGAGCGGTGCGCAGCACGGAAGCGCAGCGCACCCCTGCACAGCCCGACCCCCGGAGCGACCAACGGAAGCGGAGGGGGATGCGCCCAGAATAATGCAAGATGTCTGAATTTGACGGCTGCCTAACTCGATTGTAGTGTAGTGGGTTATGTTTGGCGTATTATTCTACTTCACTACAAAATCAATCCCATGTTCTTCAGCAGCTCAAAGCTTGGCCAGTCGGTTCAGATACTGGCCTCCGGTGCCCTCGGGCAGATTGGCATCAACACGTTCACGCCGCCGACCGCGGGGGAGATTGAAAGCTTCGTGCACATCGTGGTGCAGGTGATTGTGGGCGTGGTGACGATTTATGCCACCGTCCGCAAGATGTTTCAACAGCCCCAGGCGGTGGTGCAGCTGCCGGCCGCGGTGGTTGTTACTGCTGCTCCTGCCGTGCCGGTGACTGAGCAGCCCGCCGCTACCCCTTCCAACCCCGCCGATGGAATCCGCTAACACCTCGCTGCGTCCCGCCGCTGGGGCCGCTGCGGTGCCGGTGCGGGTGGCTCCGAAGCTCACGCCCAAGCAGGCCGCTACGCAGTTTGCGCGCCTGGCCGAAGCGGTGCCCTGCCTGCGGGCGGCGTACCTGGAAGCATTGGGGCGGTGGTCGGGTGACCCGGTGTTGCGGCTGCTGGGGCTGCCCATCGTGACCGAGTGCTACCGGAGCCCTGAGCGGCAAAACGAGTTGTACGCGCAGGGCCGCAGCAAGCCGGGGCCGGTGGTGACATACAAGCTGGGCGGGCAATCGAATCACAACATCGGGCCGCCGACGCCGGCCATTGATGTGGCGTTTCTGCTGGCTGATGGGTCGGTGTCGTGGTCGGGGCTGCTGCTTTCCAAGTTTGCCCGGTTGGTGAAGGCGGCCGATGCGCGGGTGCATTGGGGCGGCGACTGGCCGAAGTTCAAGGACAGGCCGCATTTCGAGGTTTTGGGCTGAGCCTGGACCATTTCTATTTCTTCACCATTTCAACTTTTTCACTCATGAAACTTTGGCAAATACTCGTACACGCGGCCGTTAATGTGATTCTGCAGCTCGTGGACAAGAAGCGCGACCGGGCCGGCAAGTAGCCGGTGCCTGCGATGTTGTATTTTATAAAAAAGCCCCGCGTTCCTCTTTCAAGGGCGCGGGGCTTTGTTGTAATAGTTTTTATATCAATGGAATGGGTTGATATAAACTGAACTCATTGTGGTTCGTCCAGCCGTTCACCTGCTGTAAAACGGTCCAGTAAGGCCCCGGCTTCTGCGGCTAGTTGATTCTCTAGCGTGTCGGCTTCCGACCGGAGTTCTGCCGACTCTTCCATCATGTCGGCCAGCTTGTTTTCCGTTGCCGAATCGAAACGGGGTACCAGAACCGTGGCGACGTCGGCGGCGGCTATTTCCGGGACACTCGACCCGAAGGCAAACCGCACTAATTGTGGACGGCCAATTTGCGGATGACCCAACACACATTGTAGGTAGCCACCGCGTATTTTATCGGAGTTAGGCGCAATGCGTAGGGCATGGTTAGTGAGCATCTTTTGCGTATGCCACGCTGTGGCCAGTACCACATGACCGATGTTGCCATACACCTGCCCGGAACAGGGTACTAACAGCCACCCAGCTTCCACATGGTAGCTGGCCTGCTCTTTTTCGTCCATTTGCAGCACGTACTTCGTGATGTCGGGATTGACTTCCAGCAAGTCCGCGCTGTCGATGTAAGGAGTGCCACCATCGCCGTATACATGCTTAAAACGGCCCGGAACCAGAATTTTAGTGGTTACCGAAGCTAGTGACACTACGTCGCTTGCGTGGCGCTTGTAAGTTGCCTCCACATTTTGTACCGACGGAACGTAGCAGCTAGCTTCCAGCCGTAGTCGTCGGCCGCCCGCTAGTGCTGTTCCTACACTGAAACCCGTTACATCGTCCGAAACCGGTTTGAAACTCGGAAACAAAGCAGCATATTCCGTTTCGGCGGCCTGCAACAGCGCAAACGAACGGTTACGTGCTTCCAGCACGCGCTCGAAGCCAGCTGCGAATTTGGCCATCAATTGCGGGGTAAGTTGCGGTACCGGCAAGGCTTCCAAGTGTGCCACTTCGAGATGCTTGATGACGTGTCCGTATTGTGCCGAATTCATCATAGCCCGCGCTTGCGTGGAGCGCAAATAAGCATATACCCAGCCGTAAGAGTCTGGGTGCGTTTTAATGCGTAATAAATCGTGTGAAATGAGAATTTCCTCGTGCGCTTTCACAGATAGCATGGCTCTTCCGACATTTCCAGAACAAGTAACCAGAATGGTTCCTGACTGAACAAAACGGTTAACAGCGTCGCTGGTGCGCTCCAACGCCAAGAATTTGCGAGGGCTTGGCCTAAAGTCCAAAACCTGGGTTGCGGCTAGAAACGGCGTTCCGTACGTCGGGCCAACCTGAATTCCTTTCAACCGGCCTGGTTGCCAGACGCGGGCAAGCTGGCCCAGCGGCACCCAGCCGGCAGGTTGCAACTCCAGGGCCAGGCGGACGCCGTAGCCGCTGGTGAGGTACACGTCGCCTTCGAGGCGGCGGCTACCTTGCATGAGCAGGTGGGCGGGCAGCGAGGTAGTTTTGGCGGTGTGGTATGGCCAAGCAGTGGGGGCGGCCGGGAGCGGTGCGCTTAGGAGTGGGCGGTTAACCATTGGCGGAAGGCTTGGGCAATTTGTTGGGTGTTGTCGTCCAGCACCTTTTTGGGCGTGGTTTGGGGCTGGTACTGCACGCTGCCGCTGGCATCGAGGACGCGTACGTGCTCGGTTACCTGCTCTACCACTTCATTGCCGCGCTCGTCGCGCACGTAGGTGAGGTTGCCGCGCTTGTCGTGCCCAATGTGGTTGGCCACAGCCATAAACACGGGGTAGTCGGCGCGTCGGCCGGAGGCTTGTTCGAGGGCCACTTCGGCGGCGGTTTTACGCTGCACTAATAGTAGGCTGGTTTGTACGCTCACGTTAGGCTGAAACGTGTCGGGGTGCATGTCCACCGAGGCCAGTAGGCGGCAATGGGTCAGCAGCCACTCGCGCACGTAGCCCAAGCCTGGAGCACCCAGGATGCCATCGGGCAGCACAATGGCTGCCCGGCCAGTACCGGGTTTCAGGAATTGAACGATGCGCTCGATAAACAGAATTTCGGGCGGCTGCGACTTCTGCAGGCTGTCGGTTTGCCGCCAGCGGTCGGCCGGCTTGTCGTACTGCCAGGTGTGGCCCAGGGCGTATTGTTCCAGTACCCCAGGGTCGTCAATTGGCAGCTTGGAGCCGAAGGGCGGGTTAGAGAAAACAATGTCCACCTGGCCTAGGAGGTCGCGCTGTCGCAGGTCCTCGGACCAGCGCACGGGCTGTACCAGCGTGTTGGCCTGGTAGAGGCCGCCGGCCCCGTCGTTGTTCATGACCATGTTCATTTTGGTGGCCTTCACCAAATTGGGGTTGAAGTCGAGGCCTACGAGGCAGGCGGCGGCGTACTTGCGGATGCGGTCGCGGGCGTAGGTTTCGGCCTGGGTCGCGTTGCCCTTCCACTTTTTGAGTTCGGCGGCCCGGATTTTTTCAATCACATGGTTCATTCCCGCAATCAGGAAGCCGCCCGTGCCGCAGGCCGGGTCCAACATGAGTTGGCCCTCGGCGGGGTCCAGCATCGAGACGGCCATGCTGCATAGGTTGCGGGGCGTAAAGAACTCGCCCCGGTCGCCGCGTAGGTTCGAGCCCACAATGGCCTCGTAGGCGTGGCCCTTTACGTCCACGTCCGATTGCAGCAGCGAGTAGCCTTGCAGCTGCGTTACGAGGTAGGCCAGCACGTCAGGTAGCAAGTCGATGCTTTCTTTCTCCTGGAAGATGGCCGGAAAATCGTGCTTGACGGCAGCGAATATTTTTTCTAGGCGGGCTTTTACTACCAAGTGTCCGTTGAACGACTTGCGCTCGGGGGCGGTAGCGTAGAAGTTGATAGCATCGGCACGCTCGTCCTGAATTTTGCAGAAAATGAGCTTCAGCAATTCCCAGAAAGCTTCGGGCTTTTGCATGCCCTGATTGGCAGCAATGTAGTCGTGGCAGCGCCGAAAGGTGAACAGCAGTGCATCGGAGGTAGCCACTTTAAGCGTGTCGAACGTGGGGCGTTCGGCCTCGTCGGATTTCTGACCAAACAAGGGAACATCGGGTACTTCCTCAAAATCGACTTTGCCGTTAATAATGAGGCGGCGATAGCAGGTGCGTTCCGTACCGTTGGTCCACATGCCGTACTGCGCGTTGGGACAGGCAGCTAGGTAGCTCTTCAACTGCTCCAAGCCTTCTTTACGGTCGGTAGCCTTGATTTTGTCGGATTTGCACTCCACTATGAGGTAGGCATTTTCGACGGTATGAGCAGTATCATGGGCGAAAATCACTACGTCGGCTCTGGTTTTCTTGCTGCCGATGGGCAGCGCAAATTCCACGGCCACGTCGATTTTGGGGTAGTTATACTCGCGCACGAGGGATTTGAGAATCACTTGACGCACGTATTCTTCCGGGGTTTCCTGGCGCTGAGTGGTGCCGTCGATAAAATCGAGCAGCTTGCCCTGTTGGATAAGTACGGGAGCCGGTTGGGGAGCCGTAAAAGCTAATGAAGATTGGGCAGAAGAAGCCAATGTAAGCTAAAAGATGGAGCAACGGGGTTATTGCAGCTCAAAAGTAGTCCGTCTTAGGCCAAACCGTCATTACGCTACCGGGGAAGAATATTAATTCATATACTGTGTTGAATTACAAATCCTATCGGTTAACAGCGCATGAGTCATGTAACCGATTCTGGATTTTTGGTCGGTCATCTTCCAGCTCAGCGCTTCGGTATCTGGCATTTGAACATTCAAAAGCGACGGCCGCCTTGCAGTCTGGTTGTCGTTGGCCTACTGGTCAGTTTTCCAGGTATAATACTTGGAATGGGGCCACTAATTGGTAATAGTTTATTTTCTGACAACTTACTTGCAGCAGAATTTGTCTTGCTAACGTGAGTGGCATAACGAATGCTGGACCAATAATTTTAGTAGTAAGTGCGCCGTGGCGGTACGTGACGAATTGATATTTAAGCTTAAGGGAACGCGGCAAGGCATCCCCATCAGTCCCGATACCTGGGATGTGGCGGAGCTTGCCCGCTTCTTACAGGAGGTGGAGATTTTGCTACGCCCCGAAGTGGCCAGTGCCACGGACCGTGCTCACAACCCGATTACGATTAGCTATGAGGAAGGCTCCGCGCAACTTCGTACCCGGTCGTCGAGAGCCCGTCGTGAGCGTACTCTCGACTTGATATCGCGGGCTGGCCAAGCTCAGGCTGCATCTGTTGGAGATGTGGCGGCGGCTTACGACTTGGCTTATCTACAGCCCAAGCAGCAGAAGGTGATACGTAGCTGGTTTAGGCAGGCGCAAGCTTTTGGCGACGTGTATCAGATTCTGGACCCTAGCACCGATGATAAAGTGCTGCTCAATATTGACCGTTACACCACGCTGATTGAGGTGGACGAGGAAGTATGGGTGCCTACTGAGCAATACCTACAGGGGCGTATTCTTTCGCTGGGCGGCATCAATAAAACGGGGCTTATCATTGAGGTGGGCCAACACCGCTATCCAGTGGAAGCAACCCAAGAAATGCTCGAGAAGCAGGAAGTGAACCGCGTGTACCATGAAGGTATTTTGCGAGTGCGGGCCGAACGGCAATTGCTTTCGGGCGAGTTGCGCAACATCGCCTTGCTGCACTTTGTGGATTACGCACCGAAATTTGACCAGAAGGAGCACGCGCAGACGACCAAGCAGGTATCGGCGGCTTTTGCTGACATTGAAAATCTGGCAGCTTGGGTTGCCCAACTACGGGGGGAATAACCTCCAGCTGGCATCTTACATATGGCTAAATCTACTTCCGCGCCCGTTCCCGTTGCCAAGTCTGTGCTGGTAGATACCGGGTTTCTGATTACCGTTTTTGATGACAAGCGGCCAAACCATGCCACGGCCCTGGCCTTTTACCAATTCTTCATTGAGCACGGCTTTGCGATGTATTTATCGAGCATTGTGGTCAGTGAGTTCTGCGTTCGCAATGAATTGAACGTGTTGCCGATGAGCAATTTCTTGCCGCTAAGCTTTGACCTGGTAGATGGGGCTTTAGCCGGAAAAATCGACTTTACTTCGTTCAAACGGCCCGGTGATGACCGGGTTAATATCAAAGACGACGTGAAGCTGGTGGCGCAATTGGTAAAGAATGGCATTGCGTACTTCGCCACAGAAGATGGCCCCTTGGTTACCAAACTGAAGGAAAAGTTTACTACCATTAACCCAATCCTGGCTAATGAGGAAGTAACGGCGCATTTTGCGGTACATCGCACCACTGCGGGCGTTGTGATTGGTCGAGCTGTACTGCCTGGCCAACTGGGGCTCTTTTGAAAAGCGCTTTTGTTTGATAGAAGAAAAGTTGGGTAGGGACTTAATCATGGCGGTGCTGCAGGTGAAGGCCGCGCCGCTCGAACGACTGGACGAAGCCCTCGTAGCTGTAGGCCACGAATGGTAGGCCGCCGTACTCCTTCAACTCGTTCAGGAAGTCGATTTGAAAGCTGCTGAGACTGTCGCGGCCGGCCTTCACTTCCACGCCAATGAAGCGGGCATCGGACTTGCGGTAACCGAGAATATCGGGCACGCCGACGCGGTTGTTGGGGTGGGGATACCATTTTCCGGTTTTGGGGTTGTAGCGGCCCCGGTTGTCCTGGGCCCAGGCGACGTAGCCTTTTGCCCGGAGGTAGCCGAGAATATGGGCGGTCATCTCGTCGGCAGTTTCGTCGTAGAGCGTGGCGCTGGTCTGATAATTTGGCTTCATGGGGCGGGGACTTCGAGGAAGGAGCCGATGGCCACGAGGCGGGCAATTTCGGCGGGTTCGGTGGGGTAGCCTGGGCTGAACGTGGTGGCGTGGATGCTGCGGCGGGCCTGCATGGTGGTGGCGGCAGTGGCCTTACTGGTTTTGGTGGCAGCCCGGGCGGACGTGTGGGTGACGCGGTAGAGGCTGCCGCAGCGGGCTCGGTAGTAGGTGGTGGTGCTCATGGGGCCGGGGCTAGAAATCTCCTTCGGTGACGATGCCGGCCCGCATCAACGCGGTGCGTAGCTGCTGCAATTCGGTTTTTTCTATTGTGGTCAGGGTACCACCTCGGCGCATCAGGGCATCGTAGCGGGTCCATAGTTCTTCGATGGTGCGGGGGGGTGGCATGGGGCTACTGGCTGGGTGGGCGGTATTGGTCCATCAGCTGGCGGTTCTCGGCGGCGTGGCGCTGGTCAATGGCGCGCTGGGCTTCGGGGCTGGCCTTCCAGTCGCGGCGGTCCTTGCGCTGGCCGGCGGCCCGGGCTTCGGCGCGTTGCCGGGCGGCCTGGTCAGGGGTGATGAGGCCGCGTCGGGCTTTGGCGTTGGTGATGGTCAGCTTTTCGCGCAGGGCGGCGGCGTTGGGGTGGTCGTCGGAAATCTGCTGGGCCACGTTTTCGAGCATCCGGGGGGCGGCGTCGCCGAGTAGCTGCACGTCGGCGGCCTGGGTGCTGGCACCGGTGGCTTTGCGGTCGAGGTGGCGGTGCTGCAGGTAGTTGCTCTTGGCTTCGAAGTAGGTGGTGATGATGGCGAAAACGGTGCTGATATCAAGGGCCTGGTAGAAATTGTGGCCGCTGGTGCGGGCTTCTTTCAGGGCAAGCATGATGTCCTTGATGCTGTCGTGGGTGTAGGTCTGGGCCAGGGTTTCGGCCAGTTCCATGAGGTCGGTGGCGTCGGGCTTGTCCTTCACGCGGAGCGAGTCGACGAAGGCCCGGAGCACGGCCACCAGCAGCTTGACGACGGTTTGCTCCCCGAGGCGGTGGTTCAGCTGGAAAATCTTGGGGGCGGCCAGGGCTACCTGTTTGGTGAGGCCAAAGGACATTTCGGCCAGCAGCTCGCGGGTGTCGGGGGTGGTGGCGCGGGCCAAGTCACGAATCCCAGCGGCGCGAACGGTAGCCAGTAGTTGATGCTCCGGGGTTAGCAGTGCCGGAGCTGGTTCCATTGCCTGGCTCGTGGCGCTGGACTCCTGGGGCGAGTTTGAGGCGGTTATCAGTAGCATCGTTGAACATGAAGCGTTTGGCGGTGGCTATCCAGTCTGCGCGGCGAGGTAGTTCGCCGGTAATCTTGTCGCGCCAGAGGTTGACGGCCTCGTGGTAGTGGTTGAGGTCGGCCAGGGCGTAGTCGGTGCCCTCGAAAGCAGCGATGAACTTGTCTTTGGGGTAGATGGCCGATTCCTGGAAGGTGGTTTCGGGCCGGTTTTGTCGACCTCTGCTCTGTCGGCGTGGCTCGGTGGCCTGGGCGGTGGCAGCTGCGCGGATGGTTTCCGCCTGCACCCCCTGTTTCTTTGGCGCAACTTTCTTTTTGGGGGCTGCGCCTGGGTCCGGTACTGCACCGTCAGGCGGGGCGGTGTCGTCGAGAATTTCCGCACCTGAAAGCCCGTCGTCGGAAAACACCTTCCCCCTTTTTTTTTCAGGTGCGGCGGCGCTGTTTACAATACTGTTTACATCAACTGTTTTACTTAATAAGGAGTGTTGGCTCACTTGTGCGGCAACCTCGGGGCTGGGTTGCCCTGGTTGTGCGGCAACTGGTTGGCCCACCGGTGCGGCAACCTCGGGGGCGGCGGTTGCCTCACTTGTGGGGCAACCGCTGGCTTTGGGTTGGCTCACTTGTGGGGCAACCTCCCCGGTTAGTTCCGTCATCAGGACCCGGCTGCCGTTGGTGCGGTGGCTGGGTTGGTAGATGAGCAGGCCGAAGGCTTCGAGGGTTCGCAGCGCGGCCGTGTAGGTGTCGCGGTTGCCGATGCGGGAGGCGGCCATCAGCTCGTCCCGGTTCAGGGGGAGGGCAGCAGGAAACCGGGCGCTGTTCCAGGCGAAGAACAGCGCCCAATACAGGGTGAAGTGGTGCGGGCGGCTCTCGGGGTGGGCGAGCAGCTGCTCGTGAGCGGCGCGGGTGTGCTGGACGTAATTCAAGGCGCGGGCTCACTACTCGGCGGCTACCCGTTTGGCTTTGCGCTTGGGTGCCGGGCTCGGTATGGTTGCGGGCTGCTCCGATTGCACGACCTCGCCCATTTCCATTTCGCCGATTTGGGGTTGCTGGAACATATCGAGCTGGCGGCCGGCTTCGCTGCACTTGCCCCGTAGGGCGGCGTCAATCTCGGCCAGGGCTTCATCCACCAGCGTTTTCAGGTCGTCGGTGTGCGGGTAGTGCCAGGCGTCGGATTCTTCGAACTCGTCGGACTGCCCGGCGAAACTGACGTACTGGCCAGTCAGGTTGAGCACCTTGCCGCTTTCGAGCTTGCGGAAACCCATGAGGGTCACGCCGTCTTTTTTGCCGATGATGAGGCCGGTGACGCCGTAGCTGTCGAATTGTGGAGCTGGCAGGTCGTTGCCTCCCGCGTTGGGCCAATAGCCGAATTCGTATTCGGCGTGCTCGTCAAGTTGCTCGGTCAGGAGGCAGAAATGGGGCACGAGTCGGGCAAAGCAGCGTTCGAGGTCGGGGTGTACCAACTCGGTGCCCTGCATGGTGAACTCGCGGGGTTTGCTCTGCAGGTCCAGCTGCTCGCTGAACTCGGCGGCCAGCAGCTGCTTTTTGACGGTGGCCTTCTGAATGGTGAGAAGGGATTTATGGGTCGTGCCCGGTAGGGCCTGGGGGCCGACGATTGGGGTAAGCTCGGTGCTCATGGGGTTGGGCTTGTTTGGTGATGGGTGGTGAATACCGCGGCGGCGAACCCTCGCGGGGTGAGGCTGCGGATATTGGCGCGGTTCTTTGAGCCGGGTACCTTGTCGACCATGGAGCCGTGAATGGGGAAAACGGGGCGCTTCTCCGGCATCCGGAAGCCGTGGCCGGTCCACAGGCAGGTGTGCTTGGTGTAGGCTTCCTCGGCGGGGTTGGCCAGCCAGCCGGCGTATTCGCAGGGGCTGAACCGGTGCTCGGGCTCCCGCCAGTAGTGACGCAGCTGGCCTTTGGGGTTTTCGATGAAGTAGGGCGCGCCCAGGCGTTCGCAGAGGTCGGCGGCGGTGCCCACCAGGTCGAGGGCGGCGGCCAGCGCCCGTAAGCCTTTCACCCGGAACAGGTGCGCGCCGGCGTTGCTCAGGTCGGTACAGGGCGGGAAGGCGGCGACGAATGCGATGGGGCCGGGCGGCGGGGAGAAGTGGCGCACGTCGCCGCCGATTAGGCAGACATTACCCATCCACGTTTCGCCGGCGGGGTGCTGCACGTCCACACAGTAGCAGGTGTAGCCGGCGGCGGCCCACGGTTCTACGAAGCGGCCGGAGTGGTCGAAAAGGGAGATAACGACTTGGCTCATGCGGCGGCTTTGTGGTAGCGGCGGGGGTACTTGTCGAGCACGGAGCGGCGGAAGCCCCAGTCCTTCTCGTTGAGGCGCACGCCCCCAATGCGGCCGGCGCGGCGGGCGCGTAGCAGGGCATCAATGCTCAGGCCGATGTATTCGGAAGCGGCGCGGGTGCTCAGTACCTCGTCGGGGGGCGCGGTGCTGGCCACGGCGCGGGCCTGCTCGGCGGCTTCGAGGCGGGCAAGGCGGGCGGTGAGGGTGTCCCACTCGGCCGCTGGGACGATGTAGGCGGGCTGCATGGCTACGCTTCGGCTACGAGCTGGCGGGCGCGGTCCTCCACTTTGCGGCGGCGGGTAAACTCGGCTTCTGCCACTTCCAGGAACGTATCGACCAATTCCTTGCGATGGCTGCGGCCGGCAATGGCCTGGTACAAGGCGCTGCGGCTGGTTTTGATGCCGGCGGCCAGGAGACGGGCCAGCGTGTCTTGCACTACGGTGTTGTT
>JAYSZD010001115.1:0-2444 GCA_043738185.1 Hymenobacter sp.
ACGCGCAAGGGCAGTCCCGAATCCATCCTCAAACTCTCGCCCAAGCTGCTGCACACCCTGCTGCTGAGCCGCGTGAACCTGCGCTGGAGCGAGAAGCGCCGCGCCTGGTACTCGGTGGGCCTGATTGGCCTATCGGGCGTGGGCAAGCAGCCGCTCAATGCCCTGGTGAGTGGCCATGTGGAAATACGGCGCGAAAACGAAACCGACGTGGTGGAAATCTACCTCGAAGCTGAGCCCCAGACCTGGTACTACTTCAAGTACGCCAACAACCTGCTGCTGACCAAGGCCCAGAGCGAAGCCTACGACAACGAAATCCGCAGTAAGTCGAAGTACGATTACAACACCGCCACCAACTACGGCGCGTTTGTGGGCGACTTCTCCGATGTGGACGCTTTCCGCGCGCATTTCCAGAAGGACTACCTGGGTAAGTCCGGCAAGCTGGCCGTTCGTGCGGCCGATTCGGCCCCCACTGGCAACTTCGACAACCTGGACGGCAAGAAGAAGAAAAAAGGCAAGTACGACGACGCCTTCACCGAAGACCCCAACGCTGCCCCGGCCGCCGCCCCGGCCGCCGACGCCGCCCCCGAATCTTCCAAAAAGAAGAAAAAGAAGGCCAAGGCCAATGACCCCTTCGGCGATGGTGTGATGGACGACCCCAATGCCCCGGCTACGCCCGCACCCCAAAAGGAAACGGCCACGGAAAAACCCGCCGCCGACCCTGACCCAGTTCCCGACGCTGCCGCCGCCGCCAAAGAGGCCGCCAAGGAAGCCGCTAAGGAAGCCGAGCGCGTCAAAAAGGAGGAAGAACGCATCAAGAAGGAGGAGGAAAAACAGAAAAAAGAAGCCGAGAAGCGGAAGAAGAAAGGTACCGAAGACCCCTTCGGCGACAACTAGGCCCGTATAAAAAGCTCCCCTCCCGGCCAGGAGGGGAGTTTCGCGTTTCACTCTCACCATTTAGAGTCCCGCATGACCTATTTCTACATTGCCCTCGCCCTGCTCGCTGCCTACCTGCTCGGGTCCATCCCGACGGCGCTGTGGGTGGGCCGCCGCTTCTTCGGCCTGGCCGACATCCGGGAGCACGGCTCCGGCAATGCCGGCGCCACCAATACCTTCCGCGTACTGGGACCCAAAGCCGGCTCGGCCGTGCTGCTGATTGACGCCCTCAAGGGTTTTGTGGCCGCCTACTTTCTGCCGCAGTGGCTGGTGGCGCAGGGCGCCATCGCGCCCGAGCACGAGCTGTATTTCAAGCTTGCCTGTGGGGTTTTGGCCATTGTGGGGCACATTTTCCCCGTGTTTGCGCAGTTTCGGGGCGGCAAGGGCGTGGCTACCGTGCTGGGCATGATGCTGGGCGTGGCCCCCGCTACGGTGGGGGTGTGCCTGCTGGTGTTCATTGGGATGCTGCTGCTGTTCCGCTACGTGAGCCTGGCCAGCATGTCGGCCGGCCTCACTTTCGCGCTGCTGCAATTGCTGCCGCAGTTCCGGCCGGCCCAGCCGTTCATGGTGTACGTGGGCTTCGTGCTGGCGGCCCTGCTCATCTACACCCACCGGGCTAATATCGGGCGCTTGCGGGCGGGCACGGAGAGTAGGGTGCCGCTGTTTGGACGGAAGTAGTTGCTAAGATTAGTACCTATTCATTCGTTAGCATATTCACTTGTTTTTTATGGCAGGACTTCGGGAAAGCACCGTACAGAATGAGGCACTAGCTTTTTTAAAAAAACGGTATGAATTACGATTCCCTGACTCTCGGGTTTATGGTGCAATTGAGGTGGTAACCAATGAGAGAAAGCGGGCTGATGGCCTAATAGTAGTTCAAGGCAGTCATCCTGCATTCACCGCTTCACTCGAAGCAAAGTCCTACCGAACACTAGCCAGCATGGTGCCCGTAATTGCTGAAGAAAGCTGGCTTAAACACGGCTTTTACATCATATTTGGAACATATATGCTGATAACGGCACTTTTTCATTGGTTATTCAGCCACTGGGTACTCATTTATTTATTACCTATTTTACCAGCTGCCATAATTGGTTTTGGGTATCTGTTTCTAACCGATGAACTGGTGATGTATCATACCACTGATGTCGTGAATCAATTAAGGCAGTATCCGGCCAATGAACAGTGGCTTGCTCTATCCATTGATGCGAACAAGGCAATTGTTGCTAAAGACCTTGAAGAGTTGAAGCGGGTGTGTCTGCGAAAAGGCGTTGGGTTGCTGATAGTGACCAATAAAAACAAAGTAGTAGTGGAGATAGAGGTTAAGGAGTGTAATTTGAGCGGAAAGTCTAAGAACTTCCTTTCCCATTACAAACGGAGTAAAAAAGTGCAGCTGTGGATTTGAGACGCTAAGTAAGTGCTGTTACGCAGTACCTTGATTCAAGCGCGGCTGAGGGTGTAGCGCGGACTTTGTAGTCCGCGTCCCCGCGCCAATAAAGCGCCAAACGGCGCGG
>JAYSZD010001116.1:0-6058 GCA_043738185.1 Hymenobacter sp.
GGTGATTGTGATGAAGGCCGCTGATAAAAGCATTGTGGGCGACACGCTTAAGGACGTAAAGTTTTCGGGCCTGGCCTGGCGCGGCAACGACGGCTTCTACTACAGCTCCTACGACAAGCCCAAGGCCGGCAGCCAGCTGGCCGGCAAAACCCAGATTCATAAGCTGTTTTATCACAAGCTGGGCACCAGGCAGAGTGCCGACAAGCTGGTGTTCGGCGGCGAGAAAACGCCCCGCCGCTACATTGGCGCCCGCCTCACCGAGGACGAGCGGTTTCTGGTCATCAACGCGGCCAATACCACCAACGGCAATGAGCTCTACATCCAGGATTTGAGCAAGCCCGGCAGCGCCATCGTGCAGGTAGTAGATAATGAGAAGAGCAACGTGGGCGTGCTCACCAACATGGGCAGCAAGCTCTATATCGAAACCGACTTCAACGCCCCCAACAACCGCGTGGTGACCGTGGATGCCGCCAACCCCAAACCGGCCAACTGGAAAAATCTGATTCCGGAAACCAGCAACGTGCTGAACGCCAGCACCGGCGGCGGCAAAATCTTCGCTAACTATCTCAAGGATGCCACTTCGCTCATCGAGCAGTACGACATGAGCGGCAAAAAGGAGCGTAGCATCGCGCTGCCCTCGGTGGGCACGGCCGGCGGCTTCGGCACCAAGCAGGACGAGAAGGAGACGTACTACACCTTCACGTCCTACATCTACCCGCCCACCATTTTCAAGTACGACATTGCCACCGGCAAATCGACGGTCTACAAGAAGGCCGGCGTGCAGTTCGACCCCAGCCAGTACGAGTCGAAACAGGTGTTCTACAATTCCAAGGACGGCACCCGGATTCCGATGATAATCACCCACAAAAAGGGACTGGTGCTGAACGGCAAAAACCCCACCCTGATGTACGCCTACGGCGGCTTCAACTCCAGCGTAACGCCCGGCTTCAGCACGTCCAACATCGTGCTGCTCGAAAACGGCGGCGTGTACGCCGTGCCCAACCTGCGCGGCGGCGGCGAATACGGCGAAAAGTGGCACGTCGCGGGTACCAAAATGCAAAAGCAGAACGTGTTCGACGACTACATTGCCGCCGCCGAATACCTGGTTAAAAACAACTACACGTCCAAAGACTACCTCGCCATTTCGGGCGGCTCGAACGGTGGCCTGCTGGTGGGCGCCACCATGGCCCAGCGCCCGGAGCTGTTCAAGGTAGCCTTTCCGGCGGTGGGCGTGATGGACATGCTGCGCTACAACCAGTTCACGGCCGGCGCCGGCTGGGCCTACGACTACGGCACGGCCCAGGACAGCAAGGAGATGTTTGAGTACCTCTACAAATACTCGCCTTACCACGCCCTGAAACCCGCCAGCTACCCCGCCACCATGATTACCACCGCCGACCACGACGACCGGGTGGTGCCCGCGCACTCCTTCAAGTTTGCCTCCAGGCTCCAGGAGTCGCAGACGGGGGCCGCGCCCGTGCTCATCCGCATCGAAACCAACGCCGGCCACGGCGCGGGCCGCTCCACGGCCCAGGTCATCGGCGAGCAGACCGATAAATGGTCGTTTCTGTTCCAGAACATGAACGTGACGCCATACCAGAATAACTAAGTACTGCTGTTACGCAGCGCTTTCGCTGAAGTGTCACCAGCGTTGTAGCGCGAACGTTGTAGTTCGCGTCCCCGCGCTGTTAAAGCCGCGTAAACGGCGCGGGGACGCGAACTACAACGTTCGCGCTACGACCCATTGCGTGACAGCAGTAAGTAGTGAGCCACAAGCACTCGTGCAAAAGTAACCGTCATGCAGAGCGTTCTTGTGTTCGTTTACTGAGGCACTCGTGCTTAGGTGAATCAATTGTTGAGAAGCAAAAAGCCTCACTGCGAATCAGTAGTGAGGCTTTTTGCTTTTTTTAGGGGTATCAAGATTCCGGACGGATTCGCGTCTGCCGAATGCTCAAGGCTGCTCCGTGGCCCGCCCTTTGCGCAAATCGGCGCGGAGCTGTCGTACCTCTTCGTGGAGTGCGGCTACGGCGGCGGCACCGGCTACTTCGGCCTCGGGGTTTTCGGCGTCGCGGCCCATGAAGAAGGAGGCCAGCGTGGCCGTGAAGTAGCCAAACACGGCAAAGCCGTAGAGCGCCAAAATGAAGCACAGGGCGCGGCCCTCGCTGGTTTCGGGCCAATAGGCGCTGCCCATGCTGGTGAGCAGCATGGCCGTCCACCACAGGGCTTCGGGGTAGGTGTGCAGGCCGTTGGGCACGTCCTTTTCGAAGGCGTACATGCCGGCGGCGCCCAGCAGCAGCACCACCCCGGTGAGGCCCAGCACGTAGCTCAGCCCGCGCCGCCCAAAGCTGTTGGCCAGGGCCTTCATGCCGCGGTTCAGGGAGCCCACTACTTTCACCAGCCGCAGCCCCCGCACTGCCCGCGCCGCCCGAAACACCCGCGCCAGCCGAAACAGGCGCAGTGCCGGCACCACCAGCGAAATCAGGGTAATGACGTTGGATTTCAGAAACGAGAGCTTTCGCGGCGCCAGGATAAACTTGAGCAGAAAATCCAAGATAAAAATCACCCAAATGGTCGTGCCCAGCGTTTCCAGCGCCGGCGAGAGGCCCCAGATAAGCTCTACGCCCAGCAGCAGCAGCCACCCAAACCCCAGCACCAGCATGGGCGTTTCGAGCCAGTCGGTAAGTTGTTGCAGCAGCTCGTACCGCTCGTGTTGCAGCTCTTTGTTTTCGGGTTTTGGAGTAGGCATATTGAGCATCCGCGACGCCCGGGTTTCAGTGCGCCGAGCCCGCATTCATACGCCCCGCAAGCAACCGGGTTTGCCGAGGATTTCTGAGTTTGCGCAAGCGTCGGTCTTACCCAAAAAATGTCCTAGTGCAGTGACCAGGTTGACGGATAGAATTAAAAATTGAAGATGAAGAATTAAAAATGAGCAAGATTCTGAACCACAAATTTTTAATTCTTCATCTTCAATTTTTAATTCAACCAGAAAATGTATAGTAACCCCGAAATCGCGCTAGTGCGCCACCACTAGCCGCTGCGTAGCTACGCCTGTCCCGCTCCGGATTTGCACGAAGTACGTGCCGTTGGCCCAGGTGCTGGTATCTAGGGTGTGGGTGCGGCCCGTGACGAGGTGGGTGTTGCGGGTGCGGCCCTGCAGGTCGTACACCGCGATGCGGCTTTGCGCAGCGGCGGTGGCCGGTAGCACCACGTTTAGCAGAGCCGTGGCCGGGTTAGGGTAGAGTTGGAGGGCAAACGCCGCTTTGGCCGCAGCGGTGGCCGTGGGCTGTGCCAGCGTGAGCCGGAGCACCCAGGTCTGGCGGGCGGCCAGGTTGGGCAGGGCGGCTGCCCAATTGCTGAAGCCGCCCTGGGCATCCACGGTGACGGCGCCCGCCGTTTGGCCCGAATACAAGTCGGTGGCCTGGTACGTGCCCGCCGGCAGCGACGACACCGCCAACGACACCGCCGCCGCGCTCACGGCCGTATTGGCGAAGTTGGACACCACCACCACGGCCTCCTGGTTGTGCACCCTGGCATAGCTCAGTACACTGCCGGAGCTTGCCGTGAGGGGCAGCAGATAGCCCTTGCGCAGCACGTCCGATGACGTGCGCAGGCCAATCAGTTTCTTGTAGTGGTTGAGCAGCGACGCCGGGTCGGCCTGCTGAGTGGCTACGTTGAACTGCTGGTAGTTGGAGTTGACGCTTCGCCATGGCGAGCCGGAGGTGAAGCCCGCGTTGGTCCCTGCGGTCCACTGCATGGGCTTGCGCTTTTCCTCGTCGGGGCCGGCGCCCAGCATGCCCACTTCCTCGCCGTAGTACAGGAAGGGCACGCCGGGCATGGTGAGGTACAGGGCCGCCGCCTGCTTCATCTGAGCCAGGTTGCCGTTGAGCTCACCCAGTACACGGTTCTGGTCGTGGTTGGTGAGGAAGGTGGCGTACTGCAGTTTGGGGTAGGTGGCATCCACCAGGTTCAGCTGGGAACGCAGCCCGGCGGGGCTGCCGGACTTGACGCCGTTGATGATGGCCGAAGCCAAATCAAACTCAAAACACACGTCCAGCCGGTCATTGACCACGTAGGGCCGCACCCGCGCGGTATTCGACCACGCCTCACCTACGGTGAGGGCATTGGGGTTCACGCGCTTCACCGAATCGTGAAATTCCTCCAGAATGCCGAAAGTTTCCGGGGTGTCTTCCAGGTTGTTGCCGTTTTCAACAAGGTACTTCACCGCGTCGAGCCGGTAGCCGTCCACACCCTTGGCCAGCCAGAAACGGGAAGCATTCCACATAGCGGCTTTCATCGCCGGGTTGCGCCAGTTCAGGTCCGGCATTCCGTCGTAGAACACGCTGTAGTAATAGCTTCCGTTGCGGGGGTGCCATACGGTGCCGCCGCCAGGTCCGGTTCCCTGGGAAGCAGCCGCCCATCGGAACCAGTCGCGGTAGGGGCTGGTGGCGCTGCTGGCCGCCTGCGTAAACCACGGGTGCTGGCTGGAGGCGTGGTTGAGTACCAAATCAATAATCACCTTGATGCCGCGCGTGTGGGCCGCTGCCAGAAAGGTCTCGAATTCGGCCATGGTACCGTAGTCGGGCTCGGTGGCTTTGTAGTTGGTCACGTCGTAGCCGTGGTAGCTCGGCGACTCCATCATGGGCATCAGCCAGAGGGCCGTCACGTCCAGGTCCGTGGTGGTAGCGGCGTTGCCATCGTTCAGGTAGTCCAGCTTGGCGGTCAGGCCCGCGAAGTCGCCCTTGCCGTCGCCGTTGCTGTCGTAAAAGCTGCGCACGAATACCTCGTAAAACACGGCATCGTTCCACCAGAAGGTGCGGTAGCTGGTGACGGGCGGGGGGGCGCAGCCCAGGCAGCTGGCAAAGCAAGCGAGCGCGGGCGTATTCACGGCGGCCGTGGCGTCGAGCACGCGGTATAGGGTGCCGGTGCCGTCGTCGGTGCCGCAGGCGCTGGGCACGGTTTCGGCCCCGGCCAGGGTGTTGCCGTTCACAAAGCGGTAGAGGAAGCGACCGGGCGCCGGCAGCGACAGCTGCACCTCGTAGGTGCCGTCGCCGTCGGCATCGCGCAGCTCAATAGCGTTGGGGGTGCCATTGGTGCCGTAGCCGGCCAGGGCCTGGAAGTTGCCCACCACATGCACGCCTTCGCGGCCTACGGTCTGGCCTTGTATGTTCACGGCAAATTTTACCTGGGTATTGCAGCCGCCAAAGCCCACGCTGGGCAGGCGCAGGGCCGTGCCCCCCAAGCTGAGTTGCCGGTTGACGTTGCCGCCGCCGTCGGTCACGCCGCAGCTGGTGGCCGGTAATTCGGCCCCGGCCCAGCTGTTGCCGTTCACGAATTTGTAGAGGTAGTCGCCTGTCGGCACGTTCACCGTCACTTCAAAAATATGGTCGCCGTCGGGGTCGGTGAGGGCGGTGGTGGCTGGGTTCCAGTCGCTGGCAAAGCCCGCGGCGGCCTGAAAGGTGCCGGCCACGTGCACGCCCGCCGCGCCCACCGTCTGCCCGGTCATGTCGACCCGGAAGGTGAGGGGCACCGCCTGCCCGGCGAGGGCAACCGTGAGCAGGGCAAGCAGGAAGAAGTATTTCATAAAAAACAGAAAGGCAATGCCGCCGGAAAATGGTAATTGTTCCGGTATTCTACAAAGATACCCCGGCCCTGGCTCGCCGGCAGCCAACCGGTATGTGGTTGGTTGCGTAGGAATTAGGCCACTCCCCAATAATTCCCCTACCTTACGCCGCATGCAGACTTCCCTTCCGGCCGTGGTCATTACCGGCGTTTCGAGCGGCCTGGGTCTGGCCATGGCCCGCGCTTTTCTGGTCCGGGGCTACCGGGTGTTCGGCAGCGTGCGCACCCCCGCCGATGCCGCCCGCCTGCAGACCGAGCTGGGCCCCAACTTCGCGCCGCTGCTGTTTGACGTGACCGATGGCCCCGCCATTGTGCAGGCCGCGGCCGATGTGGCGCGCCAGCTGGCCGGCGAGCCCCTGCGCGGGCTCATCAACAACGCTGGCATTGCCCTGGGCGGGCCGCTGCTCTACCAGCCCATCGAAGTAGTGCGGCAGCATTT
>JAYSZD010001117.1:0-6057 GCA_043738185.1 Hymenobacter sp.
GGGCAGTGCCCGCCAACGATACGGCTGCTGAGCCCACGCTCGATGAAGCCGTTATTCGGCAACTGTTTGATTTGGGCGGTTTTGAATTCACGCTGGAGCTGTACCAGGAGTTCGAGCAGGAAGCCGGCGAGCTGCTGCGCGAGGCCGCACCGGTAGCTGCCGCCGCCAGCTTCAAGGAACTGCTGCCCATGCTCCATCAGCTGAAGGGCACGGCAGCTACGCTGGGCGGCGTGGCCCTGGCCGCTCAGGCCCGCCGCCTCGAAGAGAAGTTCAAAGCCGATGAAGTGGATAATGGCGCTGCGGGTTTTCAACTTCTAGAACATTACTTTGCACAGCTCGTCGCCGAATATTCCAGTGCGGTCGAGCGCGTCGGAAACGACTCAAATGACTAATTTTCGCCACTTTCCATCTGGCTCTACCTCACGCCTCACCCTTCAATTCTAAGCTTATGTCAGCCGACTCACCCGCTAAAACCATTCTGATTGCTGAGGACAGCTCGGTGATTCTCAACCTTACCCGCAAAATCCTAGAGCTGCAGAAGTATAAAATTTTGCTGGCCAAAAACGGGGGCGAGGTGATGAAGCAACTGGAAAGCAGCCCCGTCGACTGCGTCTTGATGGACATCAACATTCCCATCAAAGATGGCATGCAATGCACGCGTGAGATACGGGCCCATGCCGACCCTAAAGTCAACACGTTGCCCATTATCGCCATCACGGGCAATGCCAACAATTACTCGATGGACCAATTTCGCGAGGCCGGCGTGACCGATTACCTGCCCAAGCCGCTCGACTTCGATGCCTTGGTGCGGGTAGTAAAGCAGTACGTAGGCTAATCATTAAAGCTGTTAGCTACTGGCTGCTAGCTGTTAGCCCTCGTTCAACGAAAAAGCTAACAGCTAGTAGCTAACAGCTAGAAAAATGACTGTCACTTTTCTCGGTACCGGTACTTCCTCCGGAGTGCCCATGATAGGCTGCACCTGCGCGGTGTGCCGCTCGCTCGACCACCGCGACCACCGGTTACGGGTGTCGGTGCACGTGGCCATCGGCGAGCACAGTTTTGTGATTGATTCGGGGCCGGATTTCCGCCAGCAAATGCTGCGGGCCCGCATCACGCGGCTCGACGCGCTGCTCTTCACCCACGAGCACAAGGACCACACCGCCGGCCTCGACGATATTCGGGCCTTCAACTTCCGGCAGCAGACGGACATGCCCGTGTATGCCGAGCCGCGCGTGCTACGGCAGCTGCAACAGGAATTTGCTTACATTTTTGCCGAGCATAAATACCCTGGCGTGCCCCGCGTACGCCTGCACGCCATTGAGCGCGACGACGTGCCATTTGACGTGCTGGGCGTGTCGGTGCAGCCCCTGCGGGCCATGCACCACAAGCTGCCCGTGCTGGGCTTCCGCATCGGGGGCTTCTGCTACCTCACCGATGCCAACCACATCGGTCCCGAAACCCGCGCCCAGCTCCGCGACGCCGACGTCATTGTGCTGAACGCTCTGCGCCGCGAAGCGCATATTTCGCATTTCACCTTGGAGCAGGCCGTCAACGTGCTGGAAGAGGCCGCGCCCAAACGGGCCTATCTCACCCACATCAGCCACCAGCTGGGCCGCCACCACGACGTGGAAACGGAGTTGCCGCCCTGGATTCGGCTGGCGTATGACGGGCTGCGGGTGGAAGTGTAATTATATGCAGTGGTACCCCGTTACAAGCCAGGAATTTTATTCCCCATTGGCACCGAGTGAAGCCATCCGGCGCATGGGCGCAAACACCGTGGACCGGAAACCGTTGGTGATGGTCGATAGTGCGGCTGCTTTTCAGTGCTTCTATGGCGTGGTTGAGGCGGATGCTTTTGCCATTCGTCGCATCGCGAAGCCCTACGAATCTGCTCTATTGCCGCAGATTAGCGGCTGGGTCAAGCCAAGCCCCACGGGGCTCGGCAGCATTGTCCGGATTGAGTACCGCCTGCCCGGATTGGTGGTAGCAGTAATAACCGTCGGGTTATTATGTGCGGTGGGGCGGAGCGTTAGCAAACTTGTAGTTGAAAACGGCAGCGGAATTTTTAGTAAAGTATTGCTGGGGCTAGGCTGCGTGCCAATCGTTGGACTGCTGTACCTGGCCGCCTTGCATGTGCCTTTCTGGCTTGAGGTGCGGAAATCGCGGCCCTTATTTGTTAGAATACTTTCGGTGCAGAAAATGGCGATTTCATAGCTTCTCAGCCCGTTCCACCTTGGTATTATGCACACCAACTACTATTTCCTGCGCCAGCTGGCCCCCGCGCTCACCGAGCGGCTGCGGGGCTACCGCGTGGCCGTGTGCTTCTCGCAGGAGAAAGACGAGCTGGTGGTGGGCCTCACCAATGGCAGCGCGGAGTACTGGCTGAAAGCGCAGCTGGGGGCCAATTTTCCCGCGCTGGCGCTGCCCGAAACCTTTCAACGGGCCCGCGCCAACTCCGTCGATTTATTCCCCGACATGCTCGGCCAGCAGGTGGAAACCGTGGCGGCGTGGCCTCAAGACCGGGTGCTGCAAGTGAATTTTCGGAGCGGGGCGCGGCTGGTATTCAAGCTTTATGGGCCGCGCCCAAACGCTATTTTTCGACCAAGTCCCGACGGCCTGGCCCAACTGTTCCAACAAAAGTTGCTGGCCGATGCGGACCTGCGCCCGCAGCCCGCGCCGCCCGCAAAATCCGAGCAATCCGATGAATCCGATAAATCCGCGGTTCAGACAAAGCTCCCGGCGCCGCTCGCCGACCTGCCCCTGCGCTACCTGCGCCAGCACGGCTACGACGATGCCCCGCCCGAAACCAAAGCCCGGCTGGTGAACCAAGTGCTGGCCCAGCTGGAAAAGCCGGCCCACTACTACCTCATTCGGCTGGAGGGTAAAACCCGCCTAAGCTTGCTGCCACTGGGCGAAACCCTGGAAACACTGCCCGGCGACGACCCCCTTGCGGCCCTGCGCCGCTTCGTGCCGATGGCGCTGGGCCGCCGCGCCCTGGAAACGGAAACCCGGCAGCTGCGCCAGCTGCTGGAGCGTCGCGCCACCGAGGCCAGCACCGTTGCGGCCCACGCCCGCCAGCGCCTGCACGCTCTGGCGCACGAGGCGGGCTACCGCCACACGGCCGACCTTATCATGGCCAATCTGCACGCCATTCCGGCCGGCGCCACCCAAATCGAAGTGGTGGACTTCTACACCAATCTGCCCAAAATTATCAAGCTCAAGCGCACCGAAAAGCCCCAGCTTACCGCCGAAAACCTCTACCGCAAAGGCAAAAATCAGCAAATTGAAGAGCGCCGGCTCTCCGAGCGTATTACCCGCCGCGAGACCGAAGAGCTGGCGGCGATGGAGCGGCTGGAAGAAATGGATACGCTGCCCGCCCTGGCCGAGCTACGCGGCCTGCGTACCTGGCGCAAGCAACACGGGCTGGACCCCAAGCCCGCTGTCGCCAAGGCCGGTACCGAGCTGCCGTTTAAGGTGTTCGAAGACCGTGGCTTCACCATTCTGGTGGGTCGCAACGCGGCAAACAACGACTTACTGACGCAGAAGTACGCCCACAAAGACGACCTTTGGCTGCACGCCAAGGACGTAACTGGTTCGCACGTGGTCATCCGCCACAAGGCCGGACAGCCCGTGCCCGAGCCCGTAGTGGAGCACGCCGCGCAGCTGGCCGGCTGGTATTCGCGCCGCCAGCACGACACATTATGCCCCGTGACTGTGACGCCCAAAAAATATGTACGCAAGCCCAAAGGCGCGTTGCCGGGCCAGGTAGTGGTGGAGCGGGAGCGGGTAGTGTTGGTGAAGCCCGGCAACCCCTTTGATGGACCCGATAGCCTGTAGCAGCGGCTAAGCGAACAGCCGGCCCAAACCGGAAAGCAAAAAAGCCCGTTCCAAGTAAATGGAACGGGCTTTTCGTTTGCGTGCGCGCGGGGAGATTCGAACTCCCACACCCGAAGGCACCACCCCCTCAAGATGGCGTGTCTACCAGTTTCACCACGTGCGCAAATAGAGCAACTAAACCTGGGTAATGCGGCCGAAACCGGCTTCACTAAGGCGGTGAAGCGGGTGCAAAGATAGCCGGCCGGATGTGCCCCCGCAACCTAACGGCTGCAATTTTCATAAAAATAGGCCGCTCATCGCTAGATGAGCGGCCTTGCTAGGCGCATCGTCGGCTGAAATTATTCGGCCTGGGTGAGGGGCGAATCCACTACGTGTTCGGCTACGAACCAGACTTGCAGCTCGTTGGTACGCACCAGTTCGCTCACGATGAGGTCGTTGGTGCCGTCATCGCCGGTTTCATCGGCCTTGCTGGCGTAGTCGTGGCAGTTTTTCAGGATGCGCTGGTGGCCGTCGAGCAGGCGTGACACCTGCACGGGCGCTTCCTCGCGGTCGCGGGGCACGCGGGGCAGGCTGGTTAGCTCGGCCACGTCGTGAGCCATGGCTACGGCCACGCCGCCCAGTACCTGGATGCGCTCGGCAATAGAATCTACCAGCACAGACTGTTCTTCATAGTGCTTGTCAAACAGCAGGTGCAGCTGATAGAACGTGGGGCCCACCACCTGCCAATGGTGTTTTTTGTACATGTCGCGCAGCGTGATGGTGTCGGCCAGCAGCTGGTTGAGCATGGTCACACTAGTTTGGCGGGTGCTTTCGCTCAGGCCAATGGGCAGGCGCTGGCTCACGGTACCGTAGCGCTGGGTAGGGGAGGGTGCGTTCTGCTGCTGGTTGATGTTGGGCAGGATGTTGACGGCAGCGTTGCTGCCCGCGTGCTTGCGTGCGGTAGCGGCGGGTGCTTTTTTAGCAGCGGGGGCGGCGGCTTTTTTTGGCGCAGCGCTTTTGGGAGCGGCGGCTTTGGCTGGAGATGCCATAATTCTAAAATCGGGTGAGGTGAAGGGAGTAGCCGAAACAATTCGGGCCGGAAATTCTATCCTAGCTTACGTAAAGCAGGACGCCAAGTTAATCTTTCGGGGCTTTTAACCGCTACTTTTTACCCATGAACGACCCCGCCCTGGTAGAACCGCACTTTGGCTCGCACGCCGAGCACCACCTCAACAGCTCGGCCATGCTGCAAAATATCGTCATTGGCCTTTCTGATGGCCTTACGGTGCCCTTCGCGCTGGCCGCCGGCCTGAGCGGCGCCGTCGATTCTTCGGCCCTGGTGATAACGGCTGGCCTGGCCGAAATAGTGGCCGGCAGCATTGCCATGGGCCTGGGCGGCTACCTGGCGGGGCGCACCGAGGTGGAGCACTACGCCGCCGAGCTGGCCCGCGAGCACCGCGAGGTGCAGGAGCTGCCGCACGTGGAGCGTGCCGAAGTAGACGAGTTGCTGGCCGAGATGGGCCTCTCGAAGACCACGCGCGTCGCCGCCGTGGCCGAGCTCACCGCCGACCCCGCGCAGTGGGTGCGCTTCATGATGAAATACGAACTGGGCCTGGAAGAGCCCGACCCCCGGCAGGCGCCCAAAAGCGCCGCCACCATCAGCTTGGCCTACGGCGTGGGCGGACTGATTCCGCTCACGGCCTATTTCTTCACGGCCACGCCCACCGAGGGACTGGCTTGGTCGGCGCTGATAACACTGGTGTGCCTGCTGGTATTCGGCTATTTCAAAAGCCGGATGACGGGCCAGCCCGCCGTAGCTGGCGCTCTGAAAATGGCGTTTGTAGGCGCGCTGGCAGCTGCGGCGGCCTTTGGCGTGGCGCGGCTCATTGCGCGGTAGTATTTTCCGGGCCGCGCTGGCTCCAATGTTGCCATCTCGCCTCGATAATCGGCCGCCCCCGTTAGCTTTTTCCTGTTCTTATGAAATTCGACCTGCCCAAAACTCCTGCCGTTCAGGTAACCGGTAAATCTTTCCGCCTGGACCAAGTAGACCCCGACGACATCACCCCTTTCGTTTACGGCGCCGACGACAAGCACGAGGCCAGCCCGCGCCTGTTGGTGCTGCGGCAGCGACTAAGCGACCTGCAGGAACTGCTCTACGCCGAGCACAAGCGCAGCGTACTGCTTGTGTTTCAGGCCATGGATACGGGTGGTAAGGATGGCACCATTCAGAACCTGCTCACC
>JAYSZD010001118.1:0-1002 GCA_043738185.1 Hymenobacter sp.
GCCGGTGGTACGCGGGGCAAAGGCGGTGAGCTTGTCGCCGGCGATGGATTCGACGCTCGGCGCCGCAACGCGCAGTGGTTCGCCCGCCTGGTGCAGGAAAGCGGAGGCCACCGGCAATTGCAGCACCTGCGGGTAGTTGTGCTGCTCAAACAGCAGGTCGATGGCGATGGACCGCTGCGGGTGCTCGGCCAGCAATTGCTGGTCCAGGGCCGAGTCGTAGAACACGTAGTAGTGGCCCCGCGGTACATCGTCCTTGTGGCTGCGGATGGCGTCGTACTCGAACGAGCGAAATGGTGGCTGCGCGCAAACCTGCGTCAGGGCCGCATTGATGGCTGCCAGCTCGGCTTGGGTGACCAAATCCACGTCCACGGAAAAGCGCCGGGCTTGGCCTAGCACGAGCACCAGGCAGGTGCCGCCCTTGAAGGTAAAAGGTAGCCCGGTTTCCACCAGCCGCTCAACCAGGGTGAGGGCCAGAATCATTTTTTCCAGGATGGACGGGTCCAGGCCCGGGCGCTGCTGGCAGTGGTCCATCATCCACTCGCGGGTAAAGGAAGTCGTCGTAATCATGTGGGAAGCAGCGAAGAAAGGCCCAAGGCCAGCAGCAGCTCGCGCAGGGCCGGCGCTTTGCCCCGCCGCTTGGCGTAGGAAAACAGGGTGCGGGCATCGAGCCGGTACTGGTGAGCGGCCGTGCGGTAAATGGTGCGCAGCTCCTCGCCCTGGTAGGCCGCGAACAATGTGGGGTCGCTGAGCAGGTCCACCAGTAGCTTCTCCAGGCGCGGCACGGGCGTATCGGCCACGCGCTGCACGGGGGCGCGGCTCACCAGCGGTAGTACCAGCACGGCATCGGCGGTTTCGGCCACGTACAGCTCCAGCACGCGGGCATCGGGTTGCAAAAACACGCGACCCCCCAGGCGGTCTTTCAGGGCGTAGTAAGTTGATTGCAGCGCCTCCGGGGCCACTTCTACCAACTGCACCGTCCGCATCAGTTGGTGGGTGGTGAAG
>JAYSZD010001119.1:0-1003 GCA_043738185.1 Hymenobacter sp.
CCTTGCCGGTGCTGCGGTCAAAATCATAGACTTCAAACTTGTTGGTTTCGCGCCAGAGCGCAGCGGCGAGGCGGCGGCCGTCGGGCGAGAATTTGAGGGCGCCGATGGCGTTGCGGCCGGGCCCGGCGTTCATGCTGCCCACATTGCTGAGCAGGGGCTTCGCACTCACGCCATCGGGCGTGACAAGGTAGCTCACGAAGGCGTTGGAGTTCCAGCGGTGGGCCACTATCCAGGTGTCGCGGCCGTTGGTGTGGCGCACGGCGGCCAGCTTTTCGGCCACGGGCTGGATGAGCAGCAGGTTCAGGCGGGGCAGGTCGCCGAAGCCTTCGTCGCGGGTCATGTCCACGATGGAATAGCGCAGGCCGTTGGGGGTGCCCTGCGGCGCTACTGTGAAGATGTAAAAGATGTTGCCCGAGCCGGGGTCGGGCACGATGAGGGCCGATTGGGTGCTGCTGCCGCTGCCCATCAGCTTGCGGCCGTTGGGCATTGGCTGGTGCTTGCGGTTCCAAACGGTTTCGCCGTTGGTGTAAAACAGCAGCTCGCCTTTGGCCGTGGTGGCCACGGCGCAGCCCTCGTAGGTGGTCATTTTGCCATCATTGAGCGGCTTGGGCGCGTTGCCCTCCGCGAAGCTCAGGCCGGCCTGCTGGCCAAAATACCAGATGTCGGTAGGCCGCTGGGCATGGGCCACGAAAGCGAGCAGCACGGGAAGAAAAGCGAGAAAGAGGCGTTTCATAAGATTAGCTGTAAGCTACAGGCAATAAGCTGCAAGCTTGTAGGTGCATCAGTAAATGGGGGTGTTCGGTGCGCTATCTGTTTAATCTGAAACAGGGACCTAATCGGGCCAAATGAAAAAACCGTGCCGACTCGTATTCGCGTTTTGCTGATGCTGGCCATTTTCTCCCGGCAGTGCCTGACCTGCTTGTTAAGTGCTATCACGCCGTAGGGTGTAGCGCGGACTTTGTAGTCCGCGGCCCCGCGCCAATAAAGCGAGCCAAACGGCGCG
>JAYSZD010001120.1:0-1003 GCA_043738185.1 Hymenobacter sp.
CGGTGACGACCACGCCCCAGGCCTGCATGGTCCAGGACGCCACCATGCGGTTGATGTCGTTGTCCTCCACCAGCAGCACCCGCACGCCGTGCAGCGCGCCGGTATCAAACACGTCGGAAGCGACGGCGGCATCGGCCAAAGCAGCCTTGGGCAGGGGCAGTGTGAACGCAAAACAGCTGCCCTGTCCGGGCGTACTTTCCACCGTCAGCGAGCCGTTCATCTGTTCCACCAGCGCCCGGCTGATGCTCAGGCCCAGGCCCGTGCCGCCAAACAGGCGCGTGGTGTCGGCGTAGGCCTGGGTAAAGCTTTCGAAAATGCGGGCAATGACTTCGGGCGGCATGCCCATGCCCGTGTCCGTCACCCGGAACCGAATAGTCAGCGTATCGGCCGTTTCGGCCAGCAGCTCGCCGTCTACTTTCACCCGCCCCCCGGCCGGCGTAAACTTGATGGCGTTGCTCACCAGGTTAATCAGAATCTGGTTGAGCCGGTGCGCGTCGCCCCGCACCACGGGGTAGGGGCAGCTCATGCTCAGGGGCGTGCCTTCGAAAATAATGCCTTTTTCCTGGGCTTGCAGGGCCAGCGGCTGCACGGCCTGCTGCATCGAGTCGCAGAGGTTGAAGGTCTCTACGCTGAACTCCAGCTTGCCGGAGGTGATTTTGGCCATGTCCAGCACATCGTTCAGCACGGCCAGCAGGTGCTGCCCCGAGCTGCGAATGATGCGCAGGTACTCTTGCTGGGCGGGGGTGAGCGGGGTCTTGGCCAGCAGGTTGGCCACGCCCAGCACCCCGTTCATGGGCGTGCGGATTTCGTGGCTCATGTTGGCCAGGAAGTTTTCGCGGGCCTGCACGGCGGCCTCGGCGGCCACCTTGGCGCGTTTCAGCTCTTTGCCAGCCAGCACCCGCTCCGTAATGTCGTGCGCGTGCGAAACGATGTAGGGGGCATGGCCGGGCTCGCGCACCACAAAGTTGTGGTAGAGCAGGTAGCGTACCTCCTCGCTGCCGCG
>JAYSZD010001121.1:0-1010 GCA_043738185.1 Hymenobacter sp.
GCAGTCAGCACGTTGTTACGCAGGCCAATCAGGCCGCGCGACGGGATGGTGAACTCCAAATGCTGCAAGTCGCCCTTAGGCTCCATGATGGTCATTTCGCCTTTGCGCATGCTCACCAGCTCGATTACTTTGCCGGCCGATTCCTCGGGCACGTCCACCACGAGTAGCTCGATGGGCTCGGTGCGTTTGCCATTTTCGTCCTCCTTGAACAACACCTGAGGCTGGCCCACTTGCAATTCGTAGCCTTCGCGACGCATCGTCTCGATGAGTACCGACAAGTGAAGAATGCCGCGGCCGAACACGAGGAAGGTGTCCTCTTTATCGGTGGCCTCCACGCGCAGGGCGAGGTTTTTCTCCGTCTCCTTGAACAGACGGTCACGCAAGTGACGCGAGGTTACAAACTTGCCTTCCTTGCCGAAGAATGGCGAATTGTTGATGGTGAACAGCATGTTCATCGTCGGCTCGTCGATGCTGATGCGCTCCAGCTGCTCGGGGTTGTCGTTGTCGGCGAGGGTGTCGCCAATGTCGAAGCCTTCGATGCCCGAAACGGCGCAAATTTCGCCGCTGCTTACTTCCGAAACCTTATTGCGGCCGAGACCTTCGAACACGTGCAGCTCGCGGATTTTTACCTTTTTGATGCTACCGTCGGCCTTCATCAAGCTCATGTTGGAGCCTTCTTTCAGCGTACCGCGGTGTACGCGGCCAATGGCGATACGGCCCACGAACGACGAGTAGTCGAGCGAGGTAATCTGCATCTGGGGCGTACCGTCCAGGGTAGGAGCGGGGGGAATCGACGAGATAACCGCGTCGAGCAACGGAATCAGGTTATCGGTCTTTACTTTCCAGTCGGTGCTCATCCAGCCCTGCTTCGAGGAACCGTACAAGGTCACGAAATCGAGCTGGTCTTCCGAAGCGCCGAGGTTGAACATGAGGTCGAAAACCTGCTCGTGCACCTCGTCGGGGCGGCAGTTTTCCTTGTCCACTTTGTTCACCACCACAATGGGCTTCAG
>JAYSZD010001122.1:0-1007 GCA_043738185.1 Hymenobacter sp.
AAAGGCGGCCGGCACGTGAATCTCCTGTTGCGCATCGGGGCCGCCGGCTTCTAGCACCAGTACCTGCAGCTCGGGCCGCTCGCTGAGCCGGGCCGCTACGGCGCAGCCCGCTGAGCCGGCGCCAATCACAATGTAATCGTATTCGGTTGGGGTCATGGGTGGGATTTGGTTGGGTTGGTGAAGGCCGTGGGAAGCAGGCCGTGAGATGCCTAAAGCTATGAATAATAGCAGACTATTCCAACCCGAATGGCCCGCGTGCCCGCGCGCACCCCGCGCCCGCTTTACGGCGCGAGCACCAGCTTGCCGAAGTTCCCGCCCGAAAACAGTTTGAGCAGCGTCGGCAGGAAGTTCTCGATGCCGTGCTCGACCTGCACTTTGGGCGATTTCAGCTTGCCCTGCTGAATCCAGCCGGCCATTTCGCGGGCGGCGGTGCCGTAGTGGGCCGCGTTGTCGAACACCACGATGCCCTCCATGCGGGCGCGGTTCACGAGCAGCGAGAGGTAGTTGCTGGGGCCCTTCACGGGCGCGGTGTTGTTGTACTGCGAGATGGCGCCGCAAATTACAATGCGGGCTTTGAGGCGGATTTGCTCCAGCACGAAGTCCAGAATTTCGCCGCCCACGTTGTCGAAGTACACGTCGATGCCCTGGGGGCAGGCGGTGCGCAGGCCGCTGCGCACGTTCTGGGTTTTGTAGTTGATGCAGGCATCAAAGCCGAGCTCGTGCACTACGTAGTCGCACTTTGCCTGGTCGCCGGCAATGCCCACCACGCGGCAGCCTTTGAGCTTTGCCAGCTGGCCCACCACGCTGCCCACGGCCCCGGCCGCGCCGCTCACCACCACAGTTTCGCCTTCCCTGGGCTGGCCGGTGTTCAGCAAGCCGAAGTAGGCCGTCATGCCGGGCATGCCGAGGGTGGCCAGGTAGGCTTCGAGCGGGGCAATGCTGGGGTCCACTTTCACGAGGTAGTCGGGGCTGCCAGGGTCGGTGGCGCCCGTGCCCACCACGGCGTA